>DATGLT010000444.1:0-10511 GCA_035294005.1 Verrucomicrobiia bacterium | reverse complement strand
GGCGGCGGGATTCTGACTCTCGCAGGTCTGCAAACCCTGACCGGCACTTATGAGGACCCGGTCAAGATCGACATTGGAACAACGGCAGGCATCAACGGCGCCACGTTTACCAACCAACTCACAATTCAAACCAACGCTCTTTTGTATGTGAATTACAACCAATCGCTCGTCATCAGCGGCACCCTGACCAATTTCGGGACTTTCGAAATGTTCAGTCGCGATGTAAGCACGTACCTTGGCGGCAGCGGGACGGTGGAGAACAGGGGGGCGGCCGTAGTTTATCCGGTTGGCAATGGCGGCGGCGTTGGTCAGATCCGTTTACAGTTCGAAAACGCAGCCGACGGCACCTTGCGGGTGGCGACGAACGCTTCCATGGGCTTTTATGGAAACAGCGCCGCGATTTCCTCGGGCCCCATCGATATACAAGACGGAGCACAGTTATCCCTGTTCCATGATGGGCCGCCCCATGACCTGACACTCTTACCCGGAAGCCAGGTCACCGGCGCTGGGGCTTTGCAGTTATACGGTAACAACCGATTGATCACTGACGGCGACGTTAGAGTGAGTGCCGCCCTGCGATTGAATGATTCGTCGCTGGCCACGGGCGGCGGGATTCTGACTCTCGCAGGTCTGCAAACCCTGACCGGCACTTATGAGGACCCGGTCAAGATCGACATTGGAACAACGGCAGGCATCAACGGCGCCACGTTTACCAACCAGCTCACAATTCAAACCAACGCTCTTTTGTATGTGAATTACAACCAGTCGCTGAACGTCAACGGCCTTTTGACGAACCTGGGGATAGTTCGACTGTTCAGTCGTGACGCCAGCACCTACCTGGGCGGCAGCGGGGTGGCAGCCAACCTGGGGCAAATAGAGGTTTTGCCAATCGGCAATGGCGGGGGACAGGCGCATGTCATGGTTCCCGTTGATGTCCCCCCGAACGGCGCCGTGGCGGTCCGCTCGAATGCCTGGTTGAACTTCGGAGCCGGGAGCCAACTCACCCTGGCGGGGACGTTTGATATTGAAGGCGGGGCGGTGTGCCTGGTCGAGAATAGCGCACCGGCGCGCGATCTTGTGTTGCAATCCGGCGCGGTCATCAGTGGCCAGGGCAATTTGACGTTTTACGGCGGGAACCGGTTGAATGTTTCCGGAAACGCCACCCTGGCCGGAGTCACCGTCTCCTTCACTGATTCGAGCGCGGTCACCGGCACCAACCTGCTCACGGCAGGCTCGGCAGCAGTTATCACGCTGGACCATTCCCTTACCATGCCCGGGTCCTTGACGATTTTGGGAACTTTGTCCCTGGCCAACTCCTCGGTTGTTCTGACGATCAACAATAATCTCACGCTGGGCGCCGGGGGAATACTCAACAATCCAGGGACCATTGAAGTGGGGAGCTATCAGAACAACGGCGGCACCGTCAACGGCAACATTCCTGTGCTTCTTGGCGCTACCGGCATGGTGCTGAGCAACCTTCGGCTGCTGCCGGGCCCCGGCCCCGCGCACATGGTTAAAGCACCTCCAACGGCCCAGGCTGAATTGGTGCTGGATTGGATTGGGCCGATCGGAGGACGATTCATTATTGAGCGGAGTTCGGACCTGGTTCACTGGTCGCAGGTCAATGTCACCGTAAATAGATCCACGCCGCGACATTTTGAAGCCAACCTCGGGTATGTTTCTCCAGGTCTGCAATTCTACCGGCTTCGCCTAATCCGTAACTGAGAGCCCAACGCCCTCAACCATGCGCACACCGTTTGCTTTGTCCCTAAAGATGATGCTCCTCCTGTGCGCCGTCCCTACAGGGCGGGCGCAGATAACTTTGCTCCAAACCGGCGCAGGCGCGTCGGTGACGACCGCAACTCAGCAAATCAGCATCGGCGGCGGGCCGTCCTTGCCTGCCTTCGATCTGGTGGCCGGGTTTGCCACGGACGAAGTACCGCAGTCTGGACTTTTTCCCGATTCTCTCACCATCACGCTTCAGGACTGGGGCCAATCCGGTCAAACCAACACGTTCCTCATTGCGACCATCGATTTGCGAGGAGCGGTCATCAACCCGGCTTCCCAGGGCACAATCATGGCGATGCCGGGCGAGATTGTTCTAGCCCCGACCAGCGACCCGAGTGAGGTCTCCGGTTACGCGACAAAACACTCCTTTGACGTGCGATTCTCGCCGCCGAATCAGTTCGCAGGGGAAGATGCAGTGCTCTACTTCGACCTTTTTGATAACCAGCAGCCGCCCGGCTCGGCAGGTTGGTTTTCAACCGTCACTGCCGTGCCGGAGCCAGGCCCAACCAGCTTGCTGGCCTTGGCGGTTGTGACGTGGTGGTGCAGGCGTCTTGCGACACGACGCCGCTCGCCCGCAGCAAGACAGCCGATTGTGCGGTCTGCCGCTGCAGAGGCTCCCCGAAGTGAGACGATGTAGCTTCCCTGGACAATACTCCGATGGCAGACGCGAAGATCGACTAGTGAATGGGGATGTTCGAACCCAGCTTTCGGACGCGGAGTTCACCCGATAGATCAACGGGCCCGCTTTTGAAACCGGGCGGTGTCATGGAGAGAAAAGGATTGTCGTTGATAGGTGCTTTATTAACGTGAATGAATGGTGTCGATTAGGAGCGATGGAGCGACGGGTAGCGACCCGGGTGTCCGGGAAACGCGGCTTATGCAATTTCCGAGTGCGGTTCGGCGCGATGCGCAGGTTGAGGCGTGGATGCGCGCGCATGACGACGAGTTGGGCGCGATTGCGCGGAGCTGGTTCAACGTCTTGCGCGCCTGCGGAGACGATGTCCGCGAACTGTTGCATGACGGGCACCCGACGGCCTGTGTGGGGGACGCGGCGTTCGCTTACATCAATTCCTTCAAAGCCCATGTAAATTTAGGCTTTTTTGGCGGGACCGCGCTGGCCGACCCGGATGGGTTGCTTGAGGGCAACGGCAAGTTCATGCGTCATGTTAAATTAAACCCAGGCAGGCAGGTCGACGAGGCGGCCTTAAAAAGGTTGATTCGAGCCGCGTACGTCCACATGAAACGATGCGTTCAGTCCGAGTTCCCGGAATGACTTGCTAACCGGGGTCGCCCACCCGGTGCGAAGCTGGCGTCAAAAGCCTTCAAGTCTTTCACATTAAGCCCAGCTTGCGTCGTTCTAAAGCTCGCATAGACTTTGGGTGCAGCCGATGCCAACGCCTGAATTGCCCGATCCTGCTTCCACACCCAAGCCGACGATCGTCCTGAGTTTGCCGATGGAAGAGCAAATCGGCGAGAGGATCGGCCGCTACAAGCTGCTCCAGAAATTGGGAGAAGGTGGTTGCGGCGTGGTTTACCTGGCCGAGCAACATGAGCCGGTGCGGCGCCGGGTCGCGCTCAAAGTTATTAAGTTGGGGATGGACACCCGGGAGGTCATTGCCCGGTTTGAAGCTGAGCGCCAGGCCCTGGCGATGATGGATCATCCCAACATTGCCAAGGTGCTGGATGCCGGGGCGACAGCGACCGGCCGCCCGTTTTTCGTGATGGAATGGGTGCCTGGCCTCAAGATCACCGACTACTGCGACCAGAACAAGCTGTCGAACGACCAGCGGCTCGCGCTGTTTATCCAGGTTTGCCAGGCCATTCAGCACGCGCATCAAAAGGGAATCATTCACCGGGACATCAAGCCTTCCAACGTGCTTGTGGGCGATAATGGCGGCGCCCCGCTGCCGCGGGTAATCGACTTCGGCATTGCCAAAGCCACACACGGCCGGTTGAGCGATCAAACGGTGTTTACAGCCGTCGAACAATTCATCGGCACGCCGGCTTACATGAGCCCGGAACAAGCCGACATGAGCGGCCTGGATATCGACACCCGCAGCGACATCTATTCATTGGGGGTATTACTTTACGAATTGCTAACCGGCCGCACGCCCTTCGACCCCAAAGACCTCGTGGCCGGCGGTGTTGACGGACTCAGGCGAATGCTGCGAGAAAAGGAGCCGGCTCCTCCCTCCACGAAACTGAAATCGCTCACGCCGGAGGATCTCACCGGCACGGCACGGCGTCGCCGTGCCGAACCGCCACGGCTAATCAGTTTTCTCAAGGGCGATTTGGATTGGGTGGTGATGAAATGCCTGGAAAAGGACCGCGCTCGGCGCTACGAGACCGCCAATGCCCTGGCCATGGATCTGCGGCGCTTCCTTCACAATGAACCAGTCCTGGCACGTCCGCCCAGCGCGCGGTACCGGTTTGTTAAAACTGTCCAACGTCACCGCCTGGTTTTCACCTCGGCGGCAATTGTGCTCTTCTCGCTCATCGTCGCGCTTGGCCTGACATTGCGAGCCTTGCGCGTAGCCAAGGCGGCTCAGGCGAGCGAAGCCTCCCAACGGCGTCTGGCCGAACAGGAACGCGCTCAAGCCCAACTCAGCGAACAACGAGCCAAACAGGCCGAAGCCACCGAGGCCCAACTGAGATCTCAAGCCCAGGCGCAGGAACAATTGGCGCGGCTGAACGCTTACGCGTCGGACATGAACCTGGCGCAGCAAGCCTTGTCGATTCACAACCTCGGCCGCGCCCAGGAATTGCTCAATCGCCAGAGACCCCGACCGGGAATCCCCGACTTGCGCGGGTGGGAATGGCGCTATCTGTGGGGCCAATGCCGGAGCGACGCTTTATTCTCACTCTGCCAGCTCTCCAATTCCGTGGAATCGCTGGCAATTTCTTCGGATGGGCGTTTTCTCATCGCAGGGGAGCAGGAGCAAGGCGGCGCCACCGTTTGGGATTTGAGGACGCGCAAGCAACTGGTTCGCCTCGGAGCGGGCGAACAGCGAGTCCAGGTGGCTTTCTCGCCGGCACAAGCCTTGGCCGCCTGCGCCTCCCAGGGTGCGCATACGAATCGAGTGCGCCTCTGGAATGCGGCAACCCGCCGGGTCATGGGCGAATTCGGGATTGGCGCTCTTTGCGTCGGCCTGCGGTTTTCAGCGGATGGCCAAACTCTACTGACGGCTACAGCAGCTCCGGAAAATCAACTGACGCTTTGGCGAGTCCAGGATGGCACGCGGCTGGGTGGTTGCAACGCCGAGCAGGGAACCAGCTCCATTGGCACACCGTTCGCCGCGTCCAGCGACCTTCGTGTGGCTTTTTATCGGAACAACGATGGCCGCATCGTTTGTGCTGTCGATCTGGCTTCGGGAAAGCAACTTTGGAGCAGTCACGTGACGGACGAGGGCATCACGTCGCTGGCGTTCTCGCAGGAATCGCAGTTGCTGGCAGTGGGTTGCGGGATACTCGATTCGGCGATTCGTTTGCTCGACTCGCAGACCGGCCGCGAACTTGGAAAGCTCGAAGGTCACCGCAGTTATGTCATCGGCCTTGCCTTCAGTTCCGATGGCAAGACTCTATATTCCGGCAGCGCTGACCAAACCATTCGGCTTTGGGAGGTGTCCAAACCGGCGGAGGCCGCTCCCGGGCGCGTGCTGGTCGGGCATAAGCTGGAGGTGTGGTGCCTGGCGGCGCAGCCCAACAGCCCAATGCTCATCAGCGGTAGTAAGGACGGGCTGATCAATATCTGGGACATCAGTTCAAACCCACGCGAACAATCCCACCAGGTGCTGCCCGAGCTGTGCGAGACTTGGGCTTTCAGCCGCGATTCCAAGTCGCTAGTGACCATCTCGCCGGCTGGGGTCGTCCTGCGCTGGCCACCCCAAGACCTCGCGACCAACCAAACCGTCGTGGACCTCGGAAGCCACTCGCATCGTAGAAGGCTTTCGCCCGGCGCGCAATTGGCCGCCTGCGCTGAACCCGATGGAACCGTTTCGATTTGGGACGTCGACAAAGGCCTGCGGCTGCGCACCATCTCGGCGCCGTTCGGGCCGTGCGAGCCAATCGACTTTTGCGCCAACGGCACAGTGTTAAGCCTATTGAGCGTCAGCGACCTGTCGCTCCACCTTTGGGATTTGAAAGCATGGCGAGAAAAGCCGCTGCACTTTCCCAGCCTCAATCAAGAGGCGCTTCAGAATGGCAGTGGCGGCGCCATTTCTGCCGACGGCAATCTGGCGCTTCTGGTCACCGGGGATGGCAAGGGTTGGTTGTGCGATTTGGTTCGAGGTAATCTGGACGAATTCAACCTGGACGTGAAGCAACCCGCGGATGTTGCCCTGGCTCCGGATTCGTCGGTTTTTGCGATTGCCAGCCGCCTTGGGTACGTTCGCATTTGGGACACTCAGACGCATCGTCCAGCACGAACGCTGCGCGGTGTGTTGCTGGGCTTGCATTCGGTCGCATTTTCTCCCGATAACCGCCGCCTGGCAGCGGGGAGCAACGGACGCGAAGCGATCAAGCTGTGGGAACTGCAAAGCGGCCAGGAACTGCTCACTCTCGAAGGGCAAGGCTCGGTCTTCTATTCAACGGCTTTCTCAAATGACGGTTCGGCGCTCGGCGCAATGAATTCGGCGCGCCGTCTTAATATCTGGACCAGCCCCTCGTGGGCTGCCATCGAGTCGGCGGAGAAGGAGTAGCCCATCTTCCTGCTTCTGCTTCTCAAGGGAACGGCCCACCGGCACGAGCCAGTGGGCCGAGTTGAGTCAGCCAAACGGTTCAATAGGTCGTCGGCTCAGGTCGAGCGCCACCTGCAGAGCTGCGGGTGAGGCGTGAAACTGGCGGTGTCTTACCAACGAGAGGCTCCCCAACTGGCGGGCCGCCGGCAACTTTGGTATTTTGAAATGCCACGATCTGCCATTCTCCCTGTTTCCTACCCAGAATAAATGTGGGGCGCGCCTGCCCTTCGCTCATGTTGGAGCGCGGCCGACGATCGCGGCCTGGATCATCGACGTCTTGCCCCAAATGGCTCAGTAACGTCGCGTGAACAAAGACCAAAGCCACGTCTGGGCCAACAAACCGGGTTGCTTCGATCGTGTAACGGTTACGGCTGCCGCGATAAATCGTGTCAAAAATGTGACGATGGCCCGCTTCAATGGCCGCACGGCCGCGGTGATATCGCCCCAGGACATCCACAAAGTCGGCATCCTCCGCGAAGGGAGCGGCGAAGCCGGCGCTGTCTCCGGCGTTCCACGCCCGTTCCAGTTGGGCAATGACCTGGCGAATGGCTTGTTCATCCTTGCCACCAGTTTGAGTTAAAGGCGGGGTCCAGTGGGCCGGCGGCTGCGGCGGTTCTCCCGTGATATGGACTCCGTGTGCCGAGCTGGTCTCAAGGACGCGCTCCATATTCGGACCGCCTGGCTTCGCGAATTCCGCGGCAGTGGCCGCAAAGAAACGTTCGAAGCCGCCGGGCGTGGTCAGCACGTAATGGCTTGCCGGCGCAGTGCCGGTGTTGCGGAAGGCGTGCCGCCTTCCCCTCGGGGCAAACACCACGCCGCCGGGCCCGAGTTCTGTCCAGTGGTTATCCATGAAGTAGTTGATGCGGCCTTCCCGGACGATGAAGAATTCGTCCTCGTTGTCATGACTATGCAGCGGAGGGCCGCCCCCCGGCGGAATTGTGTCAACGATGATGCTGAGGGCTCCTTGCGTTTGATGCGCCCCGAGCTTCACCGTAAGCCGATCGCCGAACGTGTTCAGCACTGTTCCGCCGTTTTCAGGTACAATTACTGGCTCAACAGGTATTTCATTGGTCGTTTTCATATTTTTCAAGTTACTCACGCCAGCATCCGCCTTTGTTCCAGGTGAAGAGCCGAAAGGCTTTCACTGCCGATGCGGGCGAGTTGGTTATTCATTGCGGTGGCATGATTAACCCGCAGCCTGCCTTGGGTAAATGGACCGAAAGGCCCAGCAGGTGAATGTTTCCACCTGCCGGCACGTTGCTGTAGTGAAGCAGTGAGGCGGGCCGGGGCTTCGAACGCGCGTGACCAAACTGGAGACGAACGGTACGAAACTATCCCGGCATGCCGGGCGACGCGAGCACCTCCAGCGCTCGCAAGGTGGCTGCGCTGCGAGTTTCTACTCCGAGTTTCTCGTGAATCTCGAGCAGGTGCTTTTTCACCGTGGATTCGCTAATGCCCAGGATGGTGGCGATTTCGGCGTTGGTCTTGCCCTGGGCGACCCAAAGCAGCACTTCCGCCGCGCGCGCGCGCAACCCGAGCTTGAGCAGCGGTTCGAAGGAAGAGAAGTCGGGGACGAACTCGCGCCGGGCTTGTTGCTCGGAGCGGCGCAAGCGCGCCTCTATCGCTTTGAGCAAATCGGCTTTGGCTACCGGCTTGGTGAGGTAATCATCGGCGCCAAGGTTCATACCGTTACGCAGGTCTTCTTTTTCACCCTTGGCAGTCAGGAAGATGAACGGGATCAGGGCATCCTGTGCGTTGCTCTGCAAGGCCTGGAGAACCCCGTAGCCATCCAACTCCGGCATCATCACGTCGCAGAGCACCAGGTCGGGCGACTGGGCCCTGGCCAATTCCAGCCCGCGCCGCCCATTCTCGGCGGCCAGCGCCTGGTAGCCTTCCATTTGCAAGACGGTCACCAGGTTGCGTCGCATCTCCGGTTCGTCTTCAATAACAAGTATCTTCTTCATGGTGTTGGGGCCATCAGGGGCAGGCGAACGATGGCCGCCGTGCCCAGGCCCGCCTGGCTTTCCAGTTGCATTTGCCCGCCATGTAACTCGACACAGCGTTTGACCAGCACGAGTCCAAGACCGGTGCCCGGCCGATCTCCAACGTTGCTCCCGCGATGGAACGCGGTGAACAGCCATTTCCGGTCGCCCGCGGGGATCCCAATCCCTTCATCGCGAATGCTGAAGACCACCTCGCCTCCTTCGGATTGCACTTTGAACCGGACGGGGCTCCCCGGGTTCGAGTATTTGGCGGCATTGGAAAGCAGGTTGGTCAGGATATGGCTGAGCAGCCGTTCGTCGCCAAGCAGGTCCCTGTCAACCCCGGCCAGCGACAGCTCAATCGGGCAGCGTCGATCCGTAGCCGACAAAACCTCCTCGACTACGCGGCGGCAAAAACCGGCGAGATCCATCGGCGCCGGCTTGAACTCCATTTTGCCCGCATCCAGGCGGCTCAAGACCAGCACCTCTTCCATCATCTCGGCCATGCGCCTGGTGTTCTTAACGATCGACTGCAGCTGCTCCTGTCGTTCCTCAGGTTTTAGTCGCTCAAAATAGTCCCTGAGGATCTCCGCGGAGGATTGGATGATTCCCAAAGGCGTGCGGAATTCGTGGGAAACCATCGAGACGAAATTGCTCTTGAGCTGGCCCAGTTCCTTCTCACGGGCAAGCGTGTTCAGCAATTCCGCTTCGGCTTGTTTGCGCTGGGAGATGTCCGTGATAAAGGCCTGAATGACCTGGCGGCCGCTCCACTGGATCCGGGTCAGATTGACTTCCAGCGGGATGTCCCTCCCCTGGGCGGTGCGGCCGACCCACTCAAAGCGGGCGCTTCCCTGGTCGAGGCACTGCCGGATATACCGGGCAGCCACCACGTCGGAACGCTCGCCATTGGGCTGAAACGGCGGAGAGGTATCCACCGGATGCTTGCCCAAGAAATCTCTTTCTGACGCATATCCGAGCATGCGCACCGCTGCCGGATTGACTTCCAGGTATTGCTGATCGTCGTGCAACATCACGCCCTGGCTCGAGGCGGCGAAGAGCGCCCGAAACTTTTCCTCCGATTCGCGCAAGGCCTGCTCGGATTGCTTGCGTTCCAAAGCCAGCGCCGTTTGCTCGGCCACAAAGGTCAGGATACGGATATCCTCCTGTCCGTAGGCGTCTGCGCTGTGGTAATCCTGAACTGCCATGACACCGAGCGTTACACCGCCCAGGTTGAGAGGCACACCCAGCCAGATGGCCGCAGGTTTTCCGCTCTCCACATACCGCAGTTCTGGCAGGCCCTCGTAGGTCACTTCATTGCCCATCCGGCGTTTTTGGGCAATGAGTTCCGGGCCAACCAGCAGCGGTTTGCCCGTGCGCAGCACATACCCGGTCAGCCCGGTGCCCAGCGGGAAGAATTGAGGCGCCGGCTCGTATTCGTCCACGAAATAGGGAAAAGACACCGACGCGGATTCCCGCTGCAGCAGCGCGATATAAAAATTTTTAGCAGGCATCAACCCCTGAACGATGGCGTGAACCCGTTCGTAGAAAGCGGCGAGCTTCCCGCCGCCGTGCGCCGCTTCGGAAATCTGGAAAACCGCTTGTTGAATCGCTTCGCGCCGTTTGCGCTCGGTATTGTCGATGATGCTGGCGCGCAGTAACGGCCGTCCGTGGTCGTCCGGAAGCCGCACCAACCGCACCTCGGTCGGCACCAACCGGCCGCTGGTGTGCCGGTGAATCCAGTCGAAAACCGGCGTGCCGCCGGCAAGGGCTTCGTCCATTTTTTCCCGAGCCAGTTCGGCGGACCGGCGGTTGCCTGCCTGAAACTCGGGGCTGACCTGCTCCGGGCTGAGGCGGGTGAGTTCCTCCGGTTGGACGCCGTAGAGCCTGCACGTGTGGTGATTGCCGAACAGGAACCGGCCGCTCTCCCCGTCGAAAACCACGATTGCCTCGGGCGCGTGTTCGACGAGCGCCTTAAGGCGGGCTTCGCTCGCGGCCAGTTCGATGG
>DATGLT010000443.1:0-9176 GCA_035294005.1 Verrucomicrobiia bacterium | reverse complement strand
CCACGAGTCAATCCCGGTAGCGTTGCAGATGGCGGCGGGCGTTGAGTTGGAACGGGCCGGCCGGTTTCTCAATGTCCTGGACACGCTCGTAACCTTGGCGCCGCTGCTTGGGCTGCTTGGTACCGTCACCGGCCTGATGCGAGCCTTCCTCAAGGTGGGGTCCGCCGAATTATCCGTCATCGCGGTCACTGGCGGGATTGGCGAGGCGCTGATCGCGACGGCCTGCGGATTGTTGATTGCCATCGTTTCATTAGTCCCGCTGAACTACTTCTCCGGTAAACTGGCGCGGCTGCAGTTCGAGCTCGAAACGGCGGCCAGCAACGTCGAAGTGCTGGCCAATGCCGGAAAACTGAACCGGGAGGAAGTCAAATGAATCTCACAGCCCCGGTCCGCAAAAAACATTCTCGCATCGAGATCATTCCGCTCATCGACATCATGTTCTTCCTGCTCGCGTCATTCATGATGGTCAGTCTCAGCATGGATCAAACCCAAAACATCAAGGTGAACTTGCCGCCTTCTACCGAGGCGCAACACGATTTTAAACCGGACATGTTAAACATCGCCGTGGACAAGACCGGCAAGGTCTGGTTCCAGAAAGAGCCCATCGCCCTCGCCGACCTCGAGGCTGTCGTCAGCAACCGGTTTCGGGCCGATACCAATCTGCCCGTTTACATCAGCGGCGACCGCGATGTGCTTCACGGAGCCATGGTGGACGTTTACCAGGTGGTCCGTGCGGCCGGAGTTCAGAAAGTAGCCTTTGCCGTCGGCGGCAAAGAAACCCAAACCGCGCAATGAAACTCCGTTCCCCGCTTCGACGCCGCCGGACACGGCTGGAGATCATCCCCTTGATCGATATCATGTTCTTCCTGCTGGCCTCATTCATGATGGTCAGCCTGCAACTCCAAAAAGTCCGGACGCTCAAGGCCAGCTTGCCCACCGCCACCGCGGCGGTCTCCACCGTAAAACCGGACATGGTGACCTTGACCGTGGACAAGAACGGACAGGTGTCGGCGGATGCCAGGCCCATCTCTTTTCCCGACCTGGAGACTCTGTTAACCAACCGTTACAGCATGAACACCAATCTGCCCGTGTATATCACCGGCACCCGCGATGCCACCCATGGCTCGATCATGTACGTTCTGGATTTCGTCAAACGCGCCGGCATCCAGCGGGTGGCGATTGGAGTCAAGGCATCCTGAACCGAAATGAAAGACCTCCAACAAAACCTGTTCGTTGTCGTGGCTGTCAGCCTGTGCGCCTTGTGCGTATATCAATGGTATGGTCAAACCCTTCAGCGCAACGAAATCCAACACCTGGAACAATCCGTTTACGAAAAAGCCGCCGCCATCCAGGGCTACACCAATTCCATCCGGACCATGGACCAGCAAATCGCCCAAATGGACGCACGGCTCACCGAGCTAAAGCTGCAAGCCCGCACTAACGCCGACCTCATTATCGATCAAAAGCGTGAAATCAACCGACTCCAAATCACCAGCCAGGGTTTGAACGACCAGATCACCGAGTACAAAGCGGCCGTCACAAATCTTCAGCGAAAGCTTAAAGAGGCCTATGACGGAGTCCAAAAACAGAACGAAGCCATTAAGGAACTCCTCGCTCAGCGGGACGAACTGGTGAAAAAGTTCAACGACGAGGTGAAGGATCGCAACGACGTGGTGAACAAATACAACGACCTGGTGCGGCGCGTCGAAAACAACCAACCCTCAACCGGCAAATAACCCCCCCCGAGACTCGAATGTAACGCGGGGGTGATTTTGGCCGGGTTCGCGAGTTCCAAGTTCCAAAACTCCCGTACCTAGAAATCCCGCACCTTTTTGGCGGGTGTGGGAAAAAAAGACAGAAAATCGACTCTATTTTAGAGCCGCAGTTTTCTGCTGGATCTTCGAACCGCAGCCCGCTGTCCGCGCCTTCGCCTTCAACTCCGACCCACTCGGATCCTCCAAAGACATTGAATCGCCGCCTTCTCCTGTGACGTTACCTCAAATTGCCAATCCGCCGGACACTCATGGCTCAAGACAAACAGAACGGCCCAAACCGGAGTTGCCTGCACGAAATTGTTGGCCCTTCTCACGACGGTCGGTAATTCGAATTCCACACAACGTGCCGACGCCGGATTTGGACTCCAGAATCTTCAGTAGCTTTGTCAGGTTCCGGCTGCGGGTTTCGCTGCGCTTGCCAGATGTGAGATATCTAATGATTTCTTTTCGCTTCGATGGCGCTAATGCTTCCCATCGAGTCCGCGCGAGCAACCGCGAATTCAATTCCGACAGAAGGAAGTCAGGAATTTCCAGCTGGCGATTGCGGACATCCAACTCCAAACCGATCGTCACTCGATCTCCCGGCCGGGAATCTGTGTGCCGCAACATCACGCCGTTTATATACAGCCTGTGAGCACCTTGACCGATCGGCACAAGAGTCGATGGAACCCTGCCCTCGCCTAGGTGCACTGTTACTGGAACATACCCGCGATTGCCAAAGTGCTTCGTGATTCGCAATGGAACACGCACATAGGGATTCACGCCTATAACTTCGATTTTTGCGGTAAAGCGCACCATTATGTGCCCTCCGAGGCTAACGCTTCGCCATCACCGCCTCGGCGCCACTGAGCGCCGATTGAAATCTTAATGTTATGGCGGACTCCGTGTTCATGGCGTTGTTGGGCGCTTCAGTACACCTCATGTGAAATGCGAAGCCGATCCCCGTCACGCAAGTTAATTTGCTCCTCGGTCGAGCGACCGGCACGCGTAAACCAGACGGTTTCCACGGACCCATCTGGCCGCCGTCTTTGTATACCAGAGTAAGGTCGCTGCCACCCCACGATATTACCTAAGCCGTGAGCAGCTTCAATCGCGTCATGGACTGTCGCGCCAGGAGGCAAATAGTAGTACCCAGGCTGCTTCACGGCATAGCCGAAAATAGCAACGCGCATGGACTGTTGGCTCACTGTGCCAAAACTTGGAAAGTTTTCGGGAAGAGGCCAAGTGAATCCTGGGGATGTGGCAACCTCTGTTGCGGCGAGGCTCGGCTCTGATTGCTGAACACCCTCACTTGGTGGAACTGCCGAATGACAACCAACTACGAGGACGACTGACATAGCCAGAATCGACCGTCGAGTGATGAGTGCAGCTGCGCCGGGCGCATCGCGCTGGGCAAGCGCCGAGACGGTATCCCAGCGTCGGCTGCCACTATTGGTCGCTTTATTCCCGTGTGGTGCCATAACTCGGACGTCTTTCTTCATGCCTAATTACAATCACTCGGGTAGCACCCGCCGCCACCCTGAACTGCAAATCATATGGAAAGCGCTTCATATTGGCCCGCCGCAGCCCACGAACGCCAAAGTGGAACCGTTCCGGCTTTGCTGAAACGACCTCAAGCACGCGCGTCAACTCAGCCCAGAGTTCATCCCCAGACTCGGCGAAATACCATCATAGTGCCGCACGATGCCACTGACGTCGCGCTAGACAAGAGGATGGTACGCGAGTCTCATCGCCCGCGCTCTTCTCGAACGCGGCGTACGAACTCCTCGTGGAGCATTGGTTCCACGCTCCCGGTTTGTAAGTCGGCATCGCGGCGAAACACTTCCTCGTCAGAGATATTTGCCTCAGGCGCTGTTAGCGTCCTCGCGAGTGACAAAACCAACTCGGCCCGCTCTCGCTCGCTTAAACCCAGAGCTTCTTGTTCACTTTCCTGCAGCTTCATGCCTGAAAAGCAATAAGCTTTTGTCTCTTGGGACGCAACCAACCAGCTTGGCCAATCTCGGCCAACGGCGCGAACCACCAACCCCGCGGCACCGGCGTCCGTTTCCAAATAGAGTGGTCATCGCGGGGCTTGGTGCATTCGCTTGTTAACCGCCTTCGTGTTTGTCGCCAACGAGGCGCCATCCACGTCCTCCGCAGAACCTGCAATCGTTAGTTCCACTTTTCGATTTCCCAGTCCCGCGACACATGTTGCACTCCATCTCCATACTCGTAATAATCCAGCCGGAATTCAAGGCCGTCAGTTGATAGCGTGCTCGCCAAAGGCCACCAGTTGACCCCGTAGTAATCACCTCCGGAGAGACATCGGAGCCGGTGATACTCACAATCCGCTCTGAAGCGCTTTCCGCGACGACCTTGTGGCGGTCGTATGGCTTGTAACCAGTTGCAAAGAAGCGGTCGATGTGAGCTTCCCACCCGGTCACTGATTGTCGAAGCAGCTTAGTTCGGTCATCAAAGAACTCCTGCAGAAATGCTTCAACAGTGGACACGGCGCTTAACATCAAAGTAACCGACAGCGGCGCCCGCCGACACGAGAACGGCGAGCAGGTTGACTCGCCGCTGCTCGGTTCAGTGCCAGGTTAGCCGCATTAAAAGTATTCTCTGGTATATCTCTCAAAGAATCCCCAGTTGGGATCTGAACGAATCTCCCACGATAATTGCTCCGCAGGATAGCGCCGTGCGACGGCCGAAATGGTCGCGGCAACATTGGCGTCAGGGGCAACATAAAAGTAATAATGCCGTTTCCCGCCAAATGTCTCAACCAATGTTGGAACACCCATGCGGTCAGCGTCGAACGCTGCGACCAACTCAGAGTCCATCTGCACAAGACCATCGTTGTAGTCGCCCTGAGGCAAACCGTTCGGCTCGCGTTTGGTGAACCTGTGGGTCACGACCGCCAGAGTAGGAAACGACGGACGAAGCAGTTCCACGTCCAACTCGGTGGGGCGACGAAGAAACAACGGAAAACCCTCGTAAGTCTTCTCCGCTGTGAGCCATGCACGCATGATGTGACGGGCGGCTAACTGTGATTCAACGACTGGCCGTCTATGACTATCCCCCGAGACCGAGTTTGCGCTTCCACGCGTAACTCCCCACCTTGAAGCAACAAGCGTACGACCCCATCCAATGCCAGTTCGTTTAAGGGGTGCCGTAATATGTCATCCTTTTTCGGTTGTAAGCTGTTCATTTTCAGCCTCACGTCGCCCAAAACTACCATTCCTGGTCAGGTGATCCAAGCCCAAAACAGCACCCTGCAACACCTGTGCGGCTAAATCGAATCCCCGAAACAGCAAAAGCCCCCGATCCCATTTAGAGTGGACTGTCAACTTCGCCCAAAGGACCTGGCGCGTCCCTCCTATCCTTGACGAAGCGGGCCCGGTCCACCGTAGCTTTAGCGAAGGTGGACCCGTCCGCCACAGCCTTAGCGAAGGTGGACCCGTCCTCGGAAGCTTTAGCGTAGGAGGAAGCCTCCCTCGCACGACCTTGCCCGCAATAGCTGAACGGCGCGCCCAAGGTCGGCTCTACCTCCATCGCGGACCCTGCTCCGCTACATCCCATCACTGGCCAAGCCCAGTGCCGCCAAAATCAAATCCCGGACTCAAACGATTTTCACCGGCCGCACCTTACCCGACCAGGATTCGTTGCTCTTCGCCTTGGCCCGCTCCGCCGCCTTTCGTTTTTCCCGAAACACCACCAGCCTCTGGCGGTCCCGCTCGAACTGAGGCGACCTCTCATCAATGAACCCCGTTACAGCCTGGACCAGCCATAACAACGCGCCCTTGTCGTCGGGTGGCATACCCTTCGCCATTTCAGCCAGCTTCTTACTATCCTCGGTAGTTAACCTCCGCCGTTTCGGAACCAACTCCACACACCATAACGACGGAGCCGCCGCACCCTTGTTAGAATTCTTAATCATCGCGCCCCCATATTGCACCAATCCAAATCCAAGAAAAGCCCCGAGTTGTCGTTTACTGGCCCCTGGTTGGCACCCCCCCCGTTGCGCCCCCCCCAGTTCTCCGAGCCAAGTGTTCTGGCAGAGCTAGCTCGTAGACCGGGCGCGCTCAAAGAGCATGGACTCAATGGCGGTGCAGCCGGTCATTAATCCATTTTCAGCAGCCGATCCGAGTGCGGACATCCGCCACAAATTCTCAATTTTGTAAAGCGGCGGTGATTTTGTCCGGTTTCGCGAGTTCCAAGTTCCAAAACTCCTGTACGTAGAAATCGCGCACCCTTTTGGCGGGTGTGCGAAAAAAAGGCAGAAAAGCGACTCTATTTTAGAGCCGCAGTTTTCTGCTGGATCTTCGAACCGCAGCCCGAACTTATATCGGGCGAAAGTAGCTCGTCTGCGCGCCGGCGCTGTCCGAGGTCGGGAATAATAGAGCGCGTTTCTGGCGCGCCCAAGGTTTCAACAGGAGCGTTTCCCTTACCAGGAACAGCTATTGCAGGGGCTTTGCAATGAACATTCCGTGAGTCGGAATCATCGCTGCAACCATCTTGCTCATCGTCCAAATGTGGCAAGCTCCGGACAGCTCCTCTAACGCTCCGCGGCTTACGCCCTTGCTTCTGCAGCACAGCTCCCAAATCTTGAGCAAATGCCGAGTCGCTGGGGATTAGGTTGGAATCAATCACCGCTTCGACCTGGTCAAACTCGATTCGCGTTTTGGTCAGATCAACACTTGTCGCGTCATCGGGATTAATCAGGAATCGAATTTCTCTCGCTATGTCCCCCAGTGCGGAGAGGTCACGCTTGCTGATTACCACATAGCCAACGATCCGCTGGATCGTGCTATTGGACGCCTTGGGGAAAACCGAACGGGTTACAGCCTCAATGTCCTGAACAGTGTTTTTCGATGGCAGCACCTTTCTGCGCGCCACGCGGCGTTGAAATTGTCTATGGTTCCACTCGACCTGCTCGATCACCCGTGCCATGCACCGCAGAAACTGGGGCGTTGTGACGAGCGCTATCGGCACTCCACGGTTGCAAACACCGGTGACAATCCAGTCGACCAGCTCCGGCCTGGTGTACACCCGTGCGCTTTGATTAAAGAGCCAGTGGGCCTCATCAATGACCAACATGAGCTTGGCTCGTTCGAGAAGGTCTTCAACGCGGGCCTGCATTTCAAACGCGTTCCTGGTGTAGGAGGAAGCAACACCCAAAGCCTTGGCAATCTCTCTGAATGCCGCAGTTTTGCTGTTGATACCTTTCAGGCTGACAAAGCGGCTTTCTCCCAGGTGCAACTGGCACCATGCTTTCGCAGCCTCCGTCTTGCCCCGTCCCTCCAGTCCATCAATCAGCACCATTCCCTTGGTTTTAAGCCCAAAGTCCAACGTTTGCCAAATTTGCCTTGAAACCTCAGTCGCTTGAAATCTGTTCTTAACCTGGGCTTCGTGCCGCCTGAAGTATTCAAGCAAGGCTCCTATGATGTCTTTAAAGCATCGCAGCCGGGCGCTCTCGAAATCTCCGTCCCCAAGTCCCGAGTATTGCTCCTGGGCTCTCTCCCTCTCGAAATCCTGCATCTGCGCATCCTCTCCCGGTAGCGCAATGTGCAGTCTCGGATTGATGCAAAGATCGATAAGGAATTCCTCAATTGACGACGCCGAGCCCCACTCTGATAAAAACCGTTCTGGGAACATGGAGATCAGTTCGTTACTGAGACGCCTAAGGCCGCCTTCCTCTAAAGATTTCGCTTGAAGAGCCCACAGCAGGCGACGTTTCTGATGGCTGGGAGTAATCGCTGCCTTATCCTTAACGCAGATACCGTTCACCCCTCGCAGTTCGGCAAATTCCGGACTGCTCATGTAGCGGTTCTGTGACATTGGTCCGGACAGATCGCTCCGTTTACGCGTGCTCATTGCTTTGGTGGTTCCTCCTGATTTTCAGTGGCACATTCCTCTCGCAGTTCGCATTCGCGTGCCCGGCGTGACGCCTCCAAAATCTCAAGACCCTCTCGGCTTTCGTCGTCATCGCCAACCAGCTCCGCCGGAACGCCAAGCTTGCGAGCCTTGTCACGATTGGCCGCGCCGCGCCGGGCCCTGGCTGTTTGAGCTTTCTCAATCTCAAACTTCTGGGATTCAATTTCCTGGCCGAGTTCGACGGTCGTTTTGGTGACAATCGTGGTACGCTGCGGCATCGGGAACTTGGATTTAATGGCGTGAAATCGAGCCTTCATATAGGAGGCTTGGTCATCGATGCGCTTCATTTCATCGGCCAGCACAGTTGAATTCGGATCAATGATGCATTCGAGCGCGCTGGGCTCATTAGCCTTCGGCACGCAGATCGGATTCCGGCGGTTTAAATCAGTCACAACAATGCTTTCTGGGTTCTCAGGGTCGAACCATGCGATTACCTCATGTCCCACCAGGTGCGAGATTTGGGTTCCGCGATATCGGAAGGTCTTGGCACCAATTTTGAACTTCACCCCGTCGAGCGTTACGGTTTTCTGTTCCTTGTGATGGGCAAGCAAGTACCGAACGCCGGCCGGCAGCTGCATCGGTGGATCATCGGGATCCGCCATCTCGCAGTAGGCGGCATCAGGGGAGCGATTGACTAAAATTCGGCCCTGCTGTGGAGCGGCATTGTATTGAGCTATGATTTCACCCAGGCGCGCATCCCATTGTTCGAAGGAGTAAAAGTGTTCCGAGGGATGCTCGTTGCGCGATTCGACGGCCGCCATCTGTTTGCGCAAGGCTTCAGGTGCGTCTCTTCGTTCATCGCGGCCGCAGTATCCTGGCTCGGCTTCCATCAAATCCTGCAGCAGTCCACCAATGCGCTCAACGGTTTTAGACCGAGGCTGAATAGAGTGAATAAAAAGAATCCCGAACTCACGAAGGCCCTGTGTGGCTTCCGTAAAATCAAGCGCGCCTCGCTCCCGGCCCTTAAGCAAAGTGCTGCTCTGCCAAATGCCGCGTTCAAACTGCAAAACCTTAGGTAGCCCGTGCTCTGAAAATACATGCGTGCAAAGGCTCCGGATCGTCAGGGAGCTATAGTTGCGATCTGGCTGCAGGCTGTAGCCCACAATCCGTAGGGTGCGGAAATCTGAAAATATTAGGACCTGGCCGCGGGTTAAATTGAACCAGCCACTGCCATCAGGGGCATAAAAGTAAACCGGCATGGTGAAATCATCAGCAACAAAGCAGACCCGAGAATGAATCCCTTCATAGCTGCGGTCGACGTGCCCTTTGATAGAATCGAAAGCCCGCTTGCCTCGATGCATCACGGTTAGAATTTCAACCTCAGGGCCAACCGACTCCATTACGGACTTCGGGACGTGCGCTTTGCGTTGAGTTTTGCCTTTGTAACGCTCTCGGATCGGTTCTGAGAAACCCTGTTTAAGGCAGTCTCGCCAGGCTGGCGCAATGTCGCCGCGATAATAGAACACGGCCCGGTGAATCAGTAGATCC
>DATGLT010000442.1:0-12086 GCA_035294005.1 Verrucomicrobiia bacterium | reverse complement strand
CGGAGGCGCTACTTATTATTTCGCGGCGACCAGTTTTAACCTGGCCGGGATTGAAAGCGAGTTCTCAACCGAAGTCTCCTACACGATTCCATCGGCCTCGTGTGTGATCCTGTTGACGAACCTCGACCAGGTTTATGACGGGACACCGAAAAGCGTCTCTGCTGCCACCCAACCGACTGACTTCGGACTGGTTCTCACGTACGGAGACGCCTCCGACCCTCCTGTCAGCGCAGGATCCTACTGGGTGAGCGCCATCTCGACAGACCCAGGCTGCCCAACCAGCACAATGGGTTTGCTCACGATCGAGAAAGCCCCCGCGTTGGTTCATTTGTGGAACCTCTCCCAGGCGTCAGATGGAACGCCCAAGTCCGTGTCCTTCGGCACAACTCCCCCTGGTTTGAACGTGGCGGTAACTTACAATAACTCGCCCCAGCCACCGCTGGAGGCTGGGACGTACGCCGTGCAGGCGACCATTCAAGATCCAAATTACCAGGGCAGCGGGTCTGCGACGCTTACGATTCTGTCGGGAACGATGTCGTCGCGTACATCCACAGCGCCGGCCGTTTCCACCGGCACTTCACAGCTAAGCCCGCAGCCCTCAACGCTGGTGCTGCACTGGGCGGGATTCAACGGGCCCGCCGTCTTGTGGCAAAGCCCTGACATGGTCCATTGGACGGTGCTAACGAATCTTGAGTCGTTAAGCAGTTTCCCAGTGCAACAAGGTCCCTCGGCCATGTTTTTCAAGGTGGTTCCAACGCAGGCCCAGGGCGTGGCTGGCGTCCCTATTTCGATCGGAGCGCCCCCCGGCCAACCGCTGTAGCCCGAACGCAATCAGCGACACAAGCTGGCAAAAAGCGCTCCGGCTCCCCCAATAGCAAGCCCGGCCCAGGCGATATTCTCGGCGGTTGTGGACTTTGCTGTTGCCCGGACTGATTCGGCAAGGCTCGAAGGCGTGTTTCGACGGCTCAAAATGCGAGGCCGGCAACCTGACGTCGGCAGCGGCAAAATCAGCGGTTGCGACGCCAGGCTCCCGGATTGAGGATCAGTTTGCATGAAGCGAACATAGGCCGGGGATGGAGAACGCCTAGACTCAGCTGGGTCGAATTCCAACCAGAACAGTTTTGAAACTGCAAAAACTGTACTGGTGATCTTTTCAAAGAGGTGTGACTATGCGGATGGTCACTTCGGACTACGTTTGCCACATGAAATCGCCCGACCTGGCTTCCCACACCGCGGCCTTGCTGGACTGTGAGGACACGCTTTACAAGCAGGTGGCGCTGAGAATTTCGGAATTGATCGAGCACGGAACGTTGCGACCCGGCGAGCGCGTTCCCTCGGTGCGCAAGTGCAGTGAGCAACAGAACGTGAGCATCGCGACGGTGATGCAGGCTTACCGCTTGCTCGAGAACCGCGGGATTATCGAAGGCCGTCCGCAATCGGGCTATTACGTGCGCGCCCAGCGCTGGACGGCGCCGCCTGAACCCGGCCGGTCCAAGCCGACGCCCCGGCCGGTGGAGGTGCGCGTCAGCGATTTGATCATGCAGGTAGTCAAAGCCGGGCGCGACCCGAGCCTGGTGCGGCTTGGCGCCACTTTGCCGAGCCCGGAATTGTTTCCGCTTCAGCAACTGCACCGCGCCACAACAGCAGTCAGCCGCCGCTCGCCATTGGCGGCCAACACGTATGATCCGCCGCCGGGAAATCGCGGCCTCCGCGTGCAGGTCGCCCGCCGGGCGATGGAGGCCGGGTGCACCCTTGCCCCGGACGACATCATCACCACGGTGGGGGTGACCGAAGCGCTCAACCTCTGCTTGCGAGCCGTGGCCGCGCCCGGAGACGTGATTGCCATCGAGTCACCCGCTTTTTTCGGGATCCTGCAAATTATCGAGGCGCTGGGCATGCGGGTTTGCGAAATACCAACCTTCCCACGCGATGGAATTTGCCTCGACGAACTGGCCGACCGGCTCAAGACCTGCCGGATCAAGGCGTGCGTGTTTACGCTCAACTACAGCAATCCCCTGGGCAGCTGCATGCCGGATTCAAAGAAACAGAAGCTTGTGAAAATGCTGGCGGAACGCGAAGTCCCGCTGATCGAGGATGACCTCTATGGGAACCTGACCTTCGGTCCGAAACGCCCCAAAGCGGCCAAGGCCTATGATGAAGATGGCTGGGTCATGCTTTGCGATTCATTTACCAAGACCCTCTCTCCCGGTTACCGGGTGGGTTGGGTGGCCCCGGGAAGGTTCAAAGAACGGGTCGAATTCTTGAAATTTGTCAACACGGCCGCCAACCCCGCGTTGCCGCAGATGGCGATCGCCGAGTTTCTACAGAACGGCGGCTTTGAGCGGCACCTGCGCAAAATTCGGCGTTGTTACGCCAACCAGATGCAATGCATGAGCGCGGCGGTGAGCCGTTATTTCCCGCCTGGAACAAAAGCGACCCGGCCCGAAGGAGGGATGAGCCTGTGGGTGGAGCTGCCGGCACACGTCAACTCGCTGACGGTGTATCAACAGGCATTGGCTGCGGGGATCAGTACAGCGCCGGGGCCACTGTTTTCGGCGAAGCAAAAATTCCAGAACTTCATCCGGCTGAATTTCGGAAATCCGTGGACCGAAAAGATTGAAAAGGCGGTGCAATTGCTGGGCCAGATCGTCCATCGGGCTGCCGAGCGGGGCGACACAACAGCGGTCGGAATAACGCGGAATTTTGTCCAGGCAAACGCGCCCAACTCCGGCAGCAGTTCAGTGTCGGCGTAGCCCGCTATTCGTTTCGGGCGGCGAGGAATCGTTCGACTTCAATTGCAGCGGCGCACCCCATGCCCGCCGCTGTCACCGCCTGCCGATACACCCGGTCGGCACAATCGCCGGCCACAAATACTCCCGGAACATTCGTGGCCGCTCCACGGGTCGGAATGATGTAACCGTGGTCATCCATGTTGATGACGCCTTTGAACAACTGTGTGTTGGGCACATGGCCAATTGCGACGAAAACTCCCGCGCAGTCGAACAGGCGTTCGGTGCCGGTTTTGACGTTCTTCACACGCACACCCGTAACCTTGCCCTGCGCCACATCCAGGACCTCTGTCACGACCGAATCCCACAACGGCTTGATCTTCGAATGCGCCAGCGTTCGCTCAGCCATTATCTTTGAGGCCCGCAACGTGTCACGGCGGTGGACCAAGTACACAATCGAGCCGAACCGTGTAAGATACATGGCCTCTTCACAGGCTGAATCCCCGCCGCCGACGACGACCAGCGGCTGATTGCGGAACATGGGAAGCGCGCCGTCGCAGGTCGCGCAGTAAGTCACGCCTTTGTTCTCGAGCTTGATTTCGCTTTCCAGCTCCAGGTGTTTGTGCCCTGCCCCGCTGGCAATAATCAGCGTCTCGGTCTCCAATGTTTCGCCGTCCACCGATAAACGGAACGGCTGTTTGGATAAGTCGACGCTCTCGACCACACCGAACTGGACTCGCGCCCCGAAGCGCTCAGCCTGCTTTTGCAGCCGCACCATCAGTTCATACCCGTCAATTCCCTCCGGAAAACCCGGAAAATTCTCCACTACGGTCGTGGTGGTCAGCAATCCTCCCGGTTGTTTTCCTGTTAAAACAAGAGGACGCAAATTGGCTCGCCCGGCGTAGAGGGCGGCGGTAAGCCCGGCGCAGCCCGATCCAATGATGACGACTTTTTCCATAAAGAAGCGTGACGTTAGGTTCAAATCCTCCACTTCGCAAGCAAGTATGAGGCCAGCGTTAAAGGCTGTCGAGGCGGCTCCTTTTCCATCGCGAAATCTTCCAAAGCAGGCCAGCAACAAAGAATTACAGACGATTCAGTTGAAACGAACCCAAGTTGGAAGAACGCAGACTGTCCTTTGAATTTAAACTCCCGTTTCTGTCGGCTTCTTCCAGGGTTGTCCCTGTGTTAGCCGTTGGTTCGACAGAACCGCTTATTGGCCGTCCCGCGGAAGATTGGCCCATCTTCGCAAGCGGTTGAGGCGCCAAAACATAAAGCCGAAGAACAGCGCCCCGCAGGCATTGACACCGGTTGTGTAACCCAGCTTGTAGCTGACGCCGGTATTGTTCAGAGAATAAATCGTCACATCTCTGCCAACGAGGAGGTTGGGCAAAGACATCGGCATCAGGGCTCCCTGAAGCATTCCCCGCGTAAAACCCGCCGGCCGCGAGTTGCGGTCCAACGAGTTGGCAACGCGATTCAAAACTCCGCCGATGGCAGCGGCAGCTATGAGGAATAACAAGATCCTTGTAGCAATCCTAAGCCAGCGGCGGCGCGGAGGGACTTTAACTTGTGTCTCGGTCATTAATTCCGTAAGAGCAGTAGCATGTTTTTCAGCCGGCGTAGCACGCAAGAAGAATATTTTGATTCGGCGCGGCCGGCGGAGGAAGTTGCGGAATTTTTCCGATCGCTGGGACGGGTTAACCGGTTTTTCGATTTTGCCCAACCCTTTCGTTATCTGGTGCCAAGGATGCTCGACCAGGGCGACTGCAGGTCGGTTTCGATACTCGATGTGGGCGCGGGTGACGGAGCGCTGGGCAAGGCAGTGGCCAAGTGGGCAAAGGGCATGGGTTGGGATTGGCGTGTCGTCAATCTGGACACAAGCCTGGCCGCTCTGGGCTTGAACCCGGGCGGAATGAACGTGGCCGGTTCAGCAGTGCAACTGCCGTTCCAGGACAACGCTTTCGATGCGGTCCTGGCCTCTCAGATGGCCCATCATTTGACCGAGCGCCAGGTCAAATTGATGCTCCAGGAATGCTGGCGTGTCAGCCGCCGCGCCGTGATTCTCTGCGACCTGCACCGAAATCTCGGGCTGTACCTGGCGCTCCGGTTACTCTTCTGTTTCCAGCATCATCCGGCCTCGTTCCGATCGGACGCCCTGCTATCGGTCCGCAAAGCCTGGCGCACGAAGGACCTGGCCCGATTGGCGGGCGAAGCCGGCCTCGCCGGAGCCAGCGTGAAACTGTATTTTGGCGCGCGGGTTATCCTGCGCGCGCTCAAACCCAGCAACGGCTGCGTCAGGCCTTCCAGACCTGGTTCGGTTTAGTCGGAATGCCGTTCATGGCATTACGCGTGTCGATAATGCAGGGAGCCCATTCGGCCAGCTCCTTGTAATTCACACACGCGTGATTCGTCGAGATCAACACGGCATCAAACCCTGAAATGGTTTGTTTATTCCACTCAACCGATTTCGTTCCGGCCCAATGAGGATGCTCGCGGGTCGGTCTGATGACCGGCACAAAAGGATCGTAGTAGGCAACCTTGGCGCCACGAGCGCTGAGCATTTCCATCAGGAAATAACTTGGTGATTCGCGGTCGTCATCCACGTTGGGTTTATAGGCCAGGCCCAGCACAAGGACAGAACTGCCTTTGACGGCCTTTTGGCGATCGTTGAGCGCATCCATGACGCGGTTGATCACGTAAGCCGGCATGCCGGTGTTGATTTCGCCGGCCAATTCGATGAACCGCGTATGCTGGCCGTATTCGCGCGCCTTCCAAGTCAGGTAAAAAGGATCGATTGGAATGCAATGGCCGCCGAGGCCGGGGCCCGGATAGAACGACATGAACCCGAACGGCTTGGTTTTGGCCGCGTTGATGACTTCCCAAACGTCGATGCCCATGGCGCTGTAAACGACCTTGAGTTCGTTTACCAGCGCGATGTTGACGCCGCGGAAGGTGTTCTCCAGGAGCTTGGTTGCTTCGGCCACGCGGCATGAGGACACCGGGACAACCGTCTTGACCGCTTTTGAATAGAGCTCGACCGCTTTCTGAAGACACGTCGGGGTGTAACCGCCGACGACTTTGGGGATGATGGCCACTTTGCTGTCGGGATTGCCCGGGTCTTCGCGCTCGGGCGAGAATGCCAGGTGAAAGTCGCGGCCAGCTTCGAGGCCCGAACCGATTTCGAGCACCTCGCGTAAATCTTCGTCGGTCGTTCCCGGGTAGGTCGTGGACTCGAGGACTACCAAAGAACCCTTCTTCAAATACCGGCCAATGCTTTTGCCCGTTTCCAAAATGTAGGAAATATCCGGTTCGCGGTTCTTGTTCAGCGGGGTTGGCACACAAATGATAATGGCACTGACCTCGCCGATCCGGCTGAAATCGCTCGAGGCGGAGAATTGCCCGGAGCGGACGATTTCGGCAACGGCTTCCGAAGGGATATGCTTGATGTAGCTTTTGCCCTGGTTCAAAGCGTCGACCTTGCTCGTGTCAATGTCCATGCCCAGGACAGTGACGCCCGAGCGGGCGAACTGAAATGACAAGGGCAAACCGACGTAACCTAATCCAACGATTGCTATTTTCATGTAATAAGAGCTGACTAATTTATAATTTTTGGGATCCCGCCCAGGGCTGTTCGCCAACCCATTGTGCTGCATTATCCGTTCCTGGGGGACCGTCGGCCACGAATTGGTTACCAAAATGGCTACCCAATTGCAACGCAGCCGAATTGAGTTTGGGTTACAAAATCAGCGGCATCGTTTGCAGGCCGGCCTGCGAACTTGAACCGGCGCCATCGCGACCCGGGCGCCCAACCGCGGCACCCATTCCTTGAACCAGAAAGCAAATAGCGCCAACACAGCGACTTGCACTCCAATGGGCTCCATACAACCTGGCCTCGTTACGCCGCGACCGCGGGTTTAACAATCAGCGGAGTGGTTGACCCCGCGGCCCCGTGCCCGTTGAGCCTCGAATTGCCGTTGGCGTGTCCATTGTGGTGGCCCGCGTTCCACGGGGTTGTGGCCCCGAGGTTTACCGAGGCTCCATGCTTCTTGAGGGATTCACTCGACGCCTCGAGAATCTTGACCACTTCCAGACCAAGCCGGCCATTAGTGATCGGAACAGCCCCCTCGAGGATGCATTCCAGGAAATGCTGGCATTCCAGTTTCAACGGCTCGTCCTGTTTGATGTACGGGACATACGAATCGCCGTAATGGTACGAATAAGTGAACTCCGCAAAGGTGTCGTAGTGCGGGGGAACTTCGACGCGGGTATCGTAAATCTTAAGCTTCTCCAGCGGCTCGGTGTCGTCGTATACGATCATCCGTTGCGAACCGACGACGGTCATCTGGCGCACCTTTTTAGGATCGAGCCAGCTGTTGTGAATGAAAGCGCACCGGTTCTTGCGGAAATTCAAATTCATCATCGTGACGTCTTCGATGCCGCGAGTCACATGGCAACTCCCCTGGCACGACACGCTCAGAGGCAGTTCATCCAGCAGGTGCAGCAAAATGGAAATGTCGTGCGGCGCAAGGTCCCACGCCACGTTGATGTCTTTCTGAAACAGTCCCAGGTTGAGCCGGCGCGCCGAAATGTATTGCACTTCCCCGATATCACCCGCGTTGATGATCTCTTTCATGCGGCGGACGGCGGGTGAAAACAAGAAGGTATGGCCGACCATGAGGACCAGTCCCTGGCGCTCGGCCAGGCTCACCAATTCGGACGCTTCGGCCTCGGTGCGGGCCATCGGCTTTTCAATAAAGACATGTTTGCCCACGCTCAACGCGGCCTTGGCCATCGTGTAGTGGAACCTGACCGGGGTCGCGATGACCACCGCGTCCAATTCGCTGTCGTTGAGCAAATCATCAAACTTCTGGGTGGTGACCAGGTCGGGGTACAGCCGGCGCATGTGGCCAAGGCGCGATTCGCTCGCGTCGCACAGCACTTTCAAGTGGCACTCGGGCGATTGCCGGAAGTTGCGCACAAGGTTCGGGCCCCAATACCCGCAGCCGACGACACCGACGTTGAGAAGCTTTTTGGTGGTTCGCATATTTAATGGAAGTAATTACGCCGGCAGTTGAACGGGTGTGCGCGCAGCTTGAACTGCGCGAGCCGTTTTCGCTGCCTGCAGATCGCCGTATTGACGCCACAGCGCGGGCACTGTTTTAAAAATGATTTGGAGATCCAACCACAGGCTCTTGGTGCGCGCGTATTGGATATCCAGCCGCACCATCTGCTCAAAGGTCGTGCGGTTCTTGCCGCTGACCTGCCACAAACCGGTCAATCCCGGGGCGGCGTCGAATCGCTGCCAGTGCCACGGCTGATAAGCTTCGCACTCGTAAGGTATGCACGGCCGCGGCCCGACCAGGCTCATTTCGCCTCGCAGGACGTTGAGTAACTGGGGCAATTCATCCAGGCCACACGCCCGGAGCAAGCTGCCAAACGGAATCAGGCGCGGGTCGCGGCGTTCGTCCAGTTTGACCATGCGGGCGCTGGACTTGATAAGTTCCTGCGTATAACGCCGATGCGATTCAGTCTCGGCATTGGGTTTCATGGTGCGGAACTTGTAGCAGGTAAAATGGCGCCCCTTGTAACCAACGCGCTTCTGGCAGAAAAAGAGAGGGCCGCGAGAGCCAAGCTTGACGATCATGGCAACGATTGCGCCCGCCAGCAGCAACCCGGGCAAAAGGAACGCCAGCAGCGCCAGGTCCAGCCCTCGTTTCCACATGGGCAACCCGCCGTTCATTGAAGTTCGTTCGGTCAAAACAGTTGTCGATTCTGATGTCATCATTCCGCCAGCCACCAAACGGCTCATTGAATTTGGCTCAACGTTCACGGGGCTTATCCTTCATCGAAGCAGAGATTATCTCAACTCCGCCCATTACGGAACCAGCCGCGTCGCATTACGGAATGGCATCCGGGGAAACCCCTGGACGGGCGGTAAAAACGCGTAAGTATTCCCCGGCTAAGAAACTTTTGACTCCTCCTCAATCGGGGCTATAGACTGAACTTGTTCTAGCTCAAACCCAAAGTCTGTGGCGTTTTGTAACCTGAACAAAACTGGACGACGAAAATGTCAAAATACTCATTGAATTCCGTGGCGCAGGATGGCGAGAGGGGCGTGGGGGCCGGTTGGAAGCTTCCCCACCTTGCAATGCTGGCGGTTCCCGTGCTGGCGCTGCTGGCGGCAGGCTGCCAAACCCAGAACAGCTCCAGGTCCGATGCGGCGGCCATGTCCAAGGCCGCGCAATATGCTCAAATCGACATGGAGACCAAAACCAACCAGGATTTGATCGTTCTCCGCGAGGGTGACACCGTGAACATCTCGTTTCCGGGCGCGCCGGACTTGAACACCTCGGCGGTAATCCGCAGAGACGGGCGCATCACGCTCAAATCGCTGGGCGAATTCAAAGCGGCCGGGCTCACTCCACCCGCGATGGAAAAGGAATTGTTGAAACAATTCGGGTCCCAACTCCAGACCAAGGAGGTCAGCGTTGCCGTGCAGTCCGCGGCATTCCCTGTTTATGTGACGGGCGCGGTGCTCAGGCCCGGCAAGGTCACTTCCGACCGCCCGATGACAGCCCTGGAAGCCGTGATGGAAGCCGGCGGGTTTGATTATACCAAAGCCAATACCAAAGCGGTTCGAGTGCTGCGAATTCAAAACGGCCATACCGAGCACTACAACCTCAACCTCAAACGCGTCCTCCAAGGCGAGGAAAGCCAGCAATTCAGCTTGCAGCCCGGGGACATTGTTTATGTCCCGGAAAAATTCAATTTCTTCTAAGGACCTGTTGCGGCAGTAGCCGCCGAGGTGAAGAGGCGGATTCGCTGAGTGTTTTGTGCGTTTTCCGCTAAGCGGGATTGCCCGACGGCGCCGGGGCCAAGGGTGTTCCGTTGGTTGGACCGTCCAGGTCGGCATCCATCAAGTATCTCCAAATGGCCGCAATGCTGCGCATATCTGCGTGCCATTGACCACTCCGGACGTACCAGGGAACGGTGGCGCGCTTCACGCAATACAAGCGGTTCGAATCGATCACGGAAGTTGGCGTCATCGCCGATTGGGTTTGGTCGTAAAAAGGATGAATTCGTGTAAGGAGCCCCAGCACCAGGCCCGCCGCGAATAAAGCGGCGACCATGCAGGTCCTCAACGTTCTCCACCGGCAATGGCATCCAATTTTCATCGTCTGCTCCCATCCGATACTACCGTTTGAAGTCTCAGCCGCGCCCCACCCTACATCACCCCGAGTGGAAAAGCGATCCTGCTGCTATTCTTTGTCTAAGTTTTTCAGGAATTGTGTTCGGCAGAAGAGGCAGGACAAACTGGCGACGGGCTTGGAGCCAAATCGAGAACCGGGTCGAGCTGGGCCAGGGCGCACTTGACTTGGCTCATCGAGGCATGAACTCTGGCGCCACTCATATGATCTGCCGCAGAACGTTTCTCAAAAACATTGGGCTCGGATTAGGCAGCGTGGGGCTCGTTTCGCGTGTCCCCTTCAGTCTGGCGGGCAACATCGGCAGCGCTGGTCTTCCCCGCAGCACCCCTGAAGCCCAGGGCGTGCGGTCGGAGGCGATTGCGCAATTCCTTGACGCCATTGCCGGCAGCAAACATGAATTCCACAGTTTCATGTTTGTGCGCCACGGCCACGTTATCGCCGAAGGCTGGTGGGCGCCCTACGGTCCGGACCTCAAACACATGCTCTATTCACTGAGCAAGAGTTTCACGTCCACGGCAGTAGGCCTTGCCAAAACGGAAGGTAAACTGAACGTGGACGACAAGGTGATCTCGTTTTTTCCGGATAAACTTCCCGGAGAGGTTAGCGAGAACCTGCGAGCGCTCAGGATAAAGGACCTTCTGACGATGTCGGTTGGTCATGCCCAGGATTCCACACCATTAATCACCAAGGAAGAGGACTGGGCCCGCGCCTTTCTCGCGTTGCCAATCGCGCACCAACCCGGGACGGAGTTCCTTTACAACAGCGGCGCCACTTACATGCTGTCGGCCATTGTGCAAAAGGTCACCGGGCGCAAGGTGATCGATTATCTGACGCCGAGGCTTTTTGAACCTCTGGGAATCGAAGAAATGACGTGGGAAACGTGTCCGATGGGGATAAATACCGGTGGATGGGGACTGAACTTGCGGACGGAATCGCTGGCAAAGTTCGCGCAGCTTTACCTCCAGAAGGGCTCATGGGCCGACAAAACTCTGATTCCCGCCGAATGGGTTCAAGAGGCGACTTCCTTTAAAATCCAGCAGCCCGGCACAGACCTCGACAAGTTGAAGCACGAGAGCGATTGGCACCAGGGCTACTGTTACCAGTTCTGGCGCTGCCGTCACAATGCATTCCGGGGCGACGGCGCCTTTGGCCAATACGCGATCGTGCTGCCCGAGCAGGACGCGGTGATCGCTATTACCAGCGAAAGCCCGAGCATGCAAGGACAACTGAACCTGGTCTGGGAACACTTGTTGCCTGGGATCGAGCAGTCGGCCCTGACGGACGGGGCATCAGCACGAGAACTCGAAGGCAAGCTGCGAGGCTTGCGGCTGCCGCCTCCAAAGGCGCAACCCTCCTCGCCTTTGGCGGTCAAGGTGTCCGGTAAAACCTTCACGATTTCGGCCAACGAAACGAACTTCAAAGCCGCGAGGTTTGATTTCACAGAGCGCGAATGCCTATTCACTCTCAACCACGAACAAGGCGATTACCCCATCCGGTGCGGCGTTGAAAAATGGGTCGAGGGCGAAACCGCAATGCCAGGGACACCTCCGAAGCTGACCCGGAGCCGTGGAACCATGAAATCCAAAGTTGCGGCGAGCGGCACGTGGAAAGATCCCCAAACGTTCGAAATGACGTGGAGGTTTATCGAAACTCCGCACCACGACATTGTGACATGCCGCTTCGAAGACAGCGACTTGAAGATCCAGTTTATGAACAGCGTGACGCAACTTTCTCCTTCTCGTAAAGAAACCAGGGAACCGCTCACCGGAAAAATGGCCGCGTAGGGATATCATAAAACCAGCCGCCGCGCTTCACACGTTGCGTTGCATGCGGGATACGCCAAAGGGGTCGTTTCGACCATCCTGGTTCCCAGGTTGCGCGACAGGACGGATCGGAGCGTTGAAAGCGTGTCTCATTACCGGATAGAAACCTTCCTTCTGACCCTCGTTTAAAACATTGCGTGGTTATGTCGAACATGGCTGGGAAGGTTTGTCGCCGTAGATGCGAGCGAGGTCGGCGGCGAAGGTGGCGTGGTGGGCGGGTGGTTCTGGGTTGATGCCGCGTCCGGTGGCGAGGTGACCGAAGTCGCGGGCGATCTCCAGCAGAAGGGCAATGGAATGGAGATTCACCTGGGCGTAGGGTTGATGCT
>DATGLT010000441.1:0-6440 GCA_035294005.1 Verrucomicrobiia bacterium | reverse complement strand
TTATTTGCCGTCCATTTGGCGTGCTCGACAGGTGGTGCGCCGGCTGTGTCCTGACATCGTCCATGCGCACTATGCCACCAGTTCAGGCCTGGCCGCGCGGATCATCAATGTCCATCCCTGGCTGGTCACCGCCCACGGCACCGACGTCACGTTAGGAGTCCGCTCGCCAGTTTGGCGCAGGATCCTGCATCGCATTTTCATGGACGCCGATTGCGTCAATGCCGTCAGCGCGGATCTCAGGCGCATGGTGCTTAGCGTGGGAACGCCTCCCGAGAAGGTGGAAACTTTCACCCTGGGCATTGATACCGAGAAGTTCAAGTATCACCAGCAGCCATGCTGGACTGCTGCCAGGCCGCTGCGGCTGATTTGCACACGGCGTTTTGAACCTGTTTATGATCATGCGACGATCCTCAGGTGTTTGCCTTTGCTCAAGGCCGGCGGTGTTCCTTTCAAATTGACCCTGGTCGGTGGCGGAAGCATGCGGCCTCAGTTGGATGCGTTAGTGCGCGAACTAAAGCTCGAGGCTGAAGTCGAGTTTCCTGGTACAATCCCCAATTCGCAGCTGCCGGGTTGGCTGGCCCGTCATGACGTCTATTTATCTTCCTCACTGAGGGACGGAACCAGCCTCTGCCTGCTGGAAGCCATGGCGGTGGGTTTGTACCCAATTGTCTCGGACATTACTGCCAACTCCGAATGGATTACCCATGGCAAAAACGGTCTGCTTCATGGGGTTTCCAATCCGCAGAGCCTGGCCGACTGCATTGTTTCCTATACAAAATGTTGTTCCCAATCAGCCGACGTGCTTTCCCAAAACCGGCAATTGGTGCTCAAAGATGGGGATCGAACACGCAACATGGAGCGCCTGGAGTCCATTTACCTGCGTTTAGTCAGATCACGAGCTCAGAGCCTGCCTTCGCTGGCTTCAACAGTGGCCAACTGACCCTTTGTTCTCGGATAACAAACGTCTAGCAGCGCATCTATGGATTCTGCCTCATCACAAATGGAACGGCCCGCCGTCAGCCTGGTGGTCCCCTGCCGGAACGAGGTCGTTCACATCGAGGCATGCGTCCGTTCATTGCTCGCGCAACAGTCCCCTCCAGGCGGTTTCGAAGTCATTATTTCGGACGGCCAATCGAACGATGGAACGCGCGAGATTCTGCGTAAAATCTCAGAAACCGATTCTCGATTGCGGGTGATTGATAATCCGCGCCGCATCACTCCCTGCGGCATGAACTGCGGTATCCTCGCCGCCCGCGGCCGATGGGTTGCCATCATGGGTTCCCACAACCATTACGCGCCCGATTATGTCGTTCGCTGCTTGGAAGCCGCGGAAGCAACTGGGGCCGATAATATTGGTGGCGCAATGTTCACTGAAGCGAAAGGGTCGGTCCAGCGGGCCATCGCCGCTGCGCACCACAGTCCCTTCGCAGTGGGAGGCGCGCGCTGGCACAATCCGGATTACGAAGGGCCGGCCGACACCGTGTTCGGCGGTTTTTATCGCAGAGATGTCTTCGATCGGATTGGTTTGTTCGATGAAGAACTCGTCCGTAATCAGGATGACGAACTGAATCTGCGATTGACTCGGGCCGGAGGAAAGATTTGGCAGTCGCCCAAAGTCAAAAGCTGGTATCAGCCCCGCGCGTCGCTGGGCGCGCTTTGGAAACAATACAAGCAATACGGCTATTGGAAGGTGCGTGTGATTCAGAAGCATCGGATCCCGGCCTCGTGGCGCCACCTGGTGCCGGGAGCCTTTGTGCTTTCCCAGGGCCTTTTGGCTTGTGGATGTTTGCTCGGCTTGATCCTGCGAAGCGTTTCGAGTTCTGCCGGCCTGGTGTGGGTTTCCTGCGCTGCGGTTCTTTGTTTTTCTTTGGCACTATATTGCACGGCTGTGCTCGCGGCTTCGCTGATCACGGCAGCCAAAAACGGTTGGAAACTGTTGCCTTTGCTTCCGCCGGTATTCTTTTGTTATCACTGGGGTTACGGTTATGGCTTTTTAAGAGGCGCCTGGGATTTTTTGATTTGGCGCAAGCGGACGGCGACGCAGTTTACTGAGCTCACGCGGAATGATTCACGTGCTCAGCAGGACGTGACGCCGGCAGCCGAACGACCTCTTTAGAAACGTCAGGAATGGGTCAACTCAGAACAATCGGATCGCATGGCCGGGGGGAACGGCGGGATCCATATCGCTCCGTCAGGTAACCATGAGTAACAAGTTCGCAGTCTTACCATCGGGCTCGGACACTTCGCGCGCCGCTGTTCAGCGGCCTCGCGCCCGGCTCCGCCTTAATGCGTCGCGGCAAGCTGAGCAGTGCTATGTGTTGGACGTCCTCCTCGGCGAGCACCTCGGTTTACAATACGACACCGAGTGGGTTCCCGGCTTAAAGTGGGTCGAAATCGATTTTCCAGGGGTCGCAAAAAGCCGTGTGCTCAAGATCGGGGCCAACTTGCTCTTGCGGCCTCAAGCTGAGTGGCTCAATGCCGCATCAATGCCAAAACTTCCACTCGGTTTTTTGGATGTGGGAGGTTTTGTGCCGCGATGGGAATTCGGCCCTGTCCCGGTTCTCTTCCCTCCGGCGGCCACTCCCAACGAGGAGGTCAATTGCGAGGGACCGATTTTTCTCCCGGTAGATATTCTGGGCAGCGTGTTCTTCCTTTTAACTCGCTACGAAGAGATTGTTGTTCGTGAGCGGGATCGTCACGAACGATTCTCAGCCCGCAACTCGGTTTCGCACCAGGCCGGCATACTGCAACGACCCCTTGTGGACGAGTATTCCCGTCTTTTGGCCCGCGCCCTGATGGCATGCGTTCCTGGACTCGAGTGCCGCCGGCATGAGCCGAAAATCCGGCTGAGCCACGACATTGATCATCCTTACCAGTTCTTTAGGCGTTCGGTGGGCCAAATCGCGTACTCGGCGGGCAAACACTTTATCAAAGAGCCGAGTTTGCGCAAAGCATGGGAACTGGCTAGTGCCAGCGCGCGATCAGGTTTTGGCGGGGACGTGGGGCACGATCCGTTCAATTCCTACGAAAGTCTTATGAACGCTGGCGAGCGGTTGGGGATTCCTTCGGAATTCTATTTCATGGCCGGTCAGCGCAGGCGCCGCTATGAAGAGGCGTACGATCTAAATAAACCGGAACTGCAGCAACTGCTCCGGCGCATCCACGACCGGGGCCATGTGATCGGTTTGCATGCGGGCTACGATTCGTTCCGTTCCGTGGATGCTCTCCTGCGCGAGCTCGAGGTCCTTCGCTCCAGCGCCAATCGTGCCGGCATCCATTTGAATTCAGTGGGTGGCCGCCAGCATTATTTGCGCTGGGAAAATCCAAGCACATGGAGGGCGTGGGAATCGGCTGGGCTGGCTTACGATGCCACGGTGGGATTTGCCGACCAGATCGGGTTCAGATGCGGGACGTGCCGGGAATTTCCCGTGTTCGACGCGTGCGACTCCAAAAAGCTTAAGCTGCGAGAACGCCCTTTGGCATTGATGGATGTGACGATAACCGATTATCTGAAACTGAGCCCCGAGCAGATTGCGGAACAACTGCGCGCGTTATGGACTGTCGTAAGAGACCTGGGCGGCACGATGGAAGTGCTCATTCATAATTGCAATCCCCAGGGGCCGTGGCTGGCGCGGCAGGTTTGCAAGCTCGTTGATTCAGCCTCCTGACTTTGTTATGGAAACCAAATTAGCCCCCATGGAATTCATTGATCTTAAAGAGCAATATCGCCGGTACAAAACCGACATCGATCGGCGTATGACCGCCGTGCTGGCCCACGGCCATTTCATCATGGGACCAGAGATAGCGGAACTTGAATCGGAACTGGCCCATTATGTCGGCGTGGCTCATTGCATCTCCGTGGCCAGCGGGACGGCTAGCCTTGAAATCGCCCTGCGTGCCCTTGGAATTGGGCCTGGCGACGAGGTCATCACCGTGCCCTTCACTTGGATTAGTTCGGCAGAGGTAATCGGACTGGTCGGTGCAAAACCGGTGTTTGTCGATATCGACCCCCAAACGTACAATCTGGATCCCGACCTGTTAGACCGGGCAATCACTCCCCGGACCAAAGCCATCATGCCGGTTAGTCTTTTTGGCCAAATGCCAGACTACGAGCGCATCAACCAAATCGCCGCTCAGAAGGGCATTTGTGTTATCGAAGACGGAGCCCAAAGCTTCGGGGCCACACAAAAAGGGAAGCGCAGCTGCGGGGTTACTGCAATTGCCAGCACCAGTTTCTTCCCAGCCAAGCCCCTTGGCTGCTACGGGGATGGCGGCGCCTTGTTCACCAGCGACGCCGTTCTTGCGGAAAAAATGCGCGCGATCCGGACTCACGGCGGTCTCAAACGACATCATCATCCATTTCTCGGCACAAACGGGCGCTTTGACACCTTGCAGGCGGCAGTGCTGCTGGCCAAATTGCCGAAATTCGAGTGGGAGGTGGGCGAACGAGGGCGCCTCGGCCAACGCTACTCGGAACGGTTGCGCTCGCATTGTGTCGTGCCCGAGGTCGCGCCCGGCAACACTCACGTCTACGCGCAATACACGATTCGCGTGCCCAATCGTGACGCTGTGGCTGCCAAGCTCAAGGAAAAGGGAATCCCGACCGCGGTCTACTATCCCAAGTGCTTGCACGAACAGCCGGTGTTCGCGGGTTGCGGATACTGCTGGGGAGATTTTCCTCATTCCGAAAAGGCTTCCCGTGAGGTGCTGAGTCTGCCGATGCATCCGTTCCTTTCGGATTCGGACCAAAACCGGGTCGTCGAAGCTCTTCAACAAGCGCTCGATTCCTAACGTTAAAACATTTCACTACGCATGACCTCCACACCTTCCAAGCCCAACCTGGCGCTCATCGGCGCCGGTTACTGGGGCAAAAACCTGGCGCGAAACTTCCATTCACTCGGGGGCCTTCACACGATTTGTGATAATTCGTCAAAGACGCTCGATAGCTATGGAGATGCTTACAAGGGCGTCCAAAAGTCTACCGAGCTTCGGCACGTTTTTGAGAACCCCGCGATCACACAGGTGGCGATTGCCGCCCCGGCCGTCTTGCATTTCCAACTCGCCAAGGCGGCGTTGGAAGCCGGCAAAGATGTGTTCGTAGAAAAGCCGATTTGCCTGGATGTTACCGAGGCGCGCGCCCTGGTGTCGCTGGCCGAAGCAAAAGCACGAGTCCTGATGGTTGGCCATCTACTGCAGCATCACCCATTGGTGCAGGAACTCCACGCCCTGGTCGCTCGAGGCGAGTTAGGCAAGCTGCAATACATCACTTCCAACCGGCTTAACCTTGGAAAGATCAGGAGAGAAGAAAACGCCTTGTGGAGCTTCGCGCCTCATGACATTTCGGTCATCCTGTCCCTGACCGGCAATCAGTTGCCCCAAACCATCCGTTGCATGGGGGGTGAGTATTTGAACCAGGGCGTCGCCGACACAACCCTGACCTTTTTGCAGTTCTCCGGCGGAATTCGAGCCCATGTGTACGTCAGTTGGTTGAACCCGATAAAGGAACAGAAGCTAACCGTGGTCGGGTCAAATGGTATCGCGGTGTTTGACGATACTCGGCCGTGGAGTGAAAAGTTGTCGATCTATCGTCACTACCTGACCTGGGCCAACGGCCAGGTTCCAACTCCCAGCAACTCAAAACCCGAACACGTTGTTGTGCCGGAAGCCGAACCGTTACGAGCAGAGTGCGAGCATTTTGTACAGTGTTGTGAGCAGCGCCGCTCTCCGCGAACCGACGGCGTCGAAGGAACCCGCGTGCTCGAAGTGCTTCAATCGGCTCAAAGAAGTCTCGAGGCGGGCGGCGAGGCTGTTCATCCCGATTCCAATGAACGCATCAAACTCCCGGGCGCCCCGCGCCCTGCGGAGATCGGGCCGGCGCAGGATCGGATCGGCGGGAACGAGGCTAAGCCGAATTACTTCGTTCACGCGACCGCGGTGGTGGATGAGGGGGCTGACATTGGACAAGGGACCAGGATTTGGCACTTCAGCCATGTCATGAAGGGCGCCAAAATCGGCGAGCGCTGCGTCTTCGGCCAAAACGTAAACGTCGATGGCGGAACGGTCATCGGCAGCAACGTAAAAGTGCAAAATAACGTGTCGATCTATACCGGGGTGGTAATCGAGGATGACGTATTCCTTGGGCCTTCCTGCGTACTAACGAATGTGACCAACCCGAGGTCGCAGGTGAATCGCCACTCTCTTTACGAAAAGACTCTTATTCGCCGTGGCGCTACGATTGGCGCCAATTCCACAATCGTTTGTGGAGTGACGATCGGACGCTACGCCTTCATCGGCGCGGGTTCCGTTGTCACCAAAGATGTGCCGGATTACGCCTTGGTGGTGGGAAACCCAGCCCACCAGAAAGGTTGGATGAGCCGCCATGGTCACATGCTCCGCGGCCCCGATGCTAGCGGGGTCCTGGTTTGTCCGGAGTCCGGGCT
>DATGLT010000440.1:0-14104 GCA_035294005.1 Verrucomicrobiia bacterium | reverse complement strand
GAATCCGCCTTTTTTGAGGATCTAAAGTCACTGAATTGCCTGCTACCGCACCAGACGCCGCGCGCGACAGAACATATTGCGGACATCATCGGCTTGATTGAGAAGCTAATCGCGCGCGGGATTGCGTACCGGGCGGCGGACGGGTCGGTATATTTCAGCATTCAAAAATACCGCGATGCCGGCTTGCAGTATGGCAAGCTGGTAAAACTGAACTTCGAGCAGATGCGCGTCGGCGAACGGGTCAAGAGCGACGAATACGCGAAAGAATCGGTTGCGGATTTCGCGTTGTGGAAAGCCCGAGTGGCCGAAGACGGGTCGGTGTATTGGCCGAGTCCATGGGGTGAGGGCAGGCCTGGCTGGCACATCGAGTGCAGCGCGATGAGCATGAAATTGCTGGGGGCCAGCTTTGATCTTCATCTTGGCGGCGAGGATCTGGCCTTCCCGCACCACGAAGATGAAATCGCCCAAAGCGAAGGCGCCGCGGTCCAGGAACCGGGAAAGGCCTTCGTTAAATATTGGGTGCATGCAGCGCACCTCATGGTGGAAGGCAAAAAGATGGCCAAGTCGCTAGGCAATTTCTTTACCCTGCGCGATTTGCTCGCAAAAGGCTATTCCGGCCGCGAGGTTAGATTTCTTCTGCTCCAGGCGCATTACCGCGAAACGTTCAATTTTACGCTCGACGGTTTGCAGGCAGCCCGCTCCTCGCTCACCCGCATCGAGGAATGCCTCTCAAAGCTGCGGGACCTGGCCGGGGCGACAAAAGCCGCTCCCCAACCCGACCTCGCAAAAAGCATTTCTGAAACGCTGGACGAGGATTTGAACATCTCGGCAGCGTGGGGAGCGCTTTTCCAAGGGATCACAGACCTGAATCGCCAGCTTGCGGGCGGAGGGCTGGACCCAACAAGCGCCGCGGCGGCGCTGGCATCATGGGAGCAAGCCGACGCGATCTTTGGGGTCGGTTCTTCAACGGATTTGGAAGTCCCCGAGGAAATCACGGCTCTGGTCGAGGCGCGTCAAGCGGCTCGCAAAGCGCGCGATTTCAAACGCGCGGACGCAATTCGCGACGAACTCAAAGCCAAGGGTTGGGTCATTGACGACACACCGAAGGGGCCGCGCGCCAAGCGAGCCTGAGGCGCCAAGATGAGCGGGCTCTTTATCACGTTCGAAGGGAGCGAAGGCAGCGGCAAATCCACGCAGGCGGCGCGGTTGGCTGAGCGATTGAAATCTCTTGGCCGGCGCGTGCAGACCTTGCGTGAACCGGGCGGAACTCCCATTGGCGAAGAGATCCGCCACACCCTCAAGCACAGCCAGAATAACCAGGCGATGACGGCTGAGACCGAACTGCTGCTAATGAACGCAAGCCGGGCTCAACTGGTGAGGGAGATCATCCGGCCGGCCCTCGATCGCGGAGAAATTGTTCTGTGCGACCGGTTCTTCGATTCCACGATCGCCTACCAGGGACACGGCCGCCAACTGGACCTGAAACAAGTCGAGGCGATTATCCGATTCGCCGTCGGCCAGACGGTTCCGGACCTGACGCTTTTGTTGGAAGTGCCGGAGAAAATCAGTGTGGCGCGGCTGACCGCCAGGCGGTCGGGACAAGCTGTCGTGCGCGACAGAATCGAGGAGGCCGACGCGGAATTTTTCAAAAGAGTTGCGCAAGGTTACCACGCCTTGGCCCAAATGGAGCCAGGCCGCATCAAGAGGATCGATGCTTCCGGCCCCGAGCCCGAAGTCGAGTCGCGAATCTGGGAGGTTGTTCGTCCGCTGGTTTGAAGTCAAACGAGGCCATGGAGTCTTCGCAAGCGCCGCGGGCCCTTCTTATTGCAAAATCACGCCGGCCCGGCGTAACTCACTGAGAGCATTACTCACGTCGTTAGGGTGCAGGTTTACTCCCCGGCTCGCATGCGAAAGCAGATGTACCTTGAAACCGAGTTGGGCCGCATCCAGCGCGGTGAACTTGACACAGTAATCAGTAGCCAGGCCGCATAGGTAAATCTCCGAAATGCCTTTGGACTTAAGCCACTGGTCCAACCCGGTCGAACGCCGGTGCCCATTATCAAAGAACCCGCTGTAGCTATCGATGCTCGGGTCAGTGCCTTTCTGAAAAACTTTTACGATCGAGTTCCGGTCCAGGCTCGCGGCCAACTCGGCCCCAGGCGAGTTTTGAACGCAATGCACCGGCCAGAGCGTCTGTGGAAGGCCGTTTAGATCCACGGTTTCATATAGCTTCTTTCCGGGGTGATTGACGGCGAAGCTGCCGTGATTCGGCGGATGCCAATCCTGGGTAGCCGCCACGCAAGAGAACTGCGACTGCATCGGGTTGATTAAGGGAATGATCTCATCTCCGCCGGGCACGGCAAGGGCTCCACCGGGTAGGAAATCGTTCTGAACATCAACAATGATCAAAGCGGTCACGAGCTCAAAACTCACATCTGCGCCGGGCGCCAGTCCAGCACCTTCAATTGGACTGAACGGCGGCCGTTAAACTCATTAATTTCGGGTATGAACGCCAGGTCATAGCGGCCCTCCGGGCAGGCTTCTTTCGCACCACCCCACCAAAGGGCCTCTCGTGTCGTCGAGCCATCCGTGACCCACATCTTCAGGTGCTGTTTATCGGAGCCAATGCGTTGGGAGGGACGCTCGTGACTCAAATTCCGCGCGAACAAATGCACCGGTGGATTACCCTGCCCGGTCGGATGCAGTCTATCCAATGCGCCAAGAGACTCAATCGTCACATCTGGTAAGATGACCTCGGCATCCAGACGCAATGAAGGGCAGAGCTGCTCGGCATTGAGGCTGGTCCGCGCCAGTTCGTTCAGCCGTGAACGCAGGTCATCGATCCTGGCCCGGTCCACCGCGAGCCCGGCCGCCAGGGCGTGGCCGCCGTGGCGAACCAAAAGGTCGCCGCACTGCCGCAAAGCCGCGGCAAGATCAAAACCGGGAATGCTGCGGCCGGATCCACGCCAGACTTGTCCCTCGCCACCCACAATGATTGCCGGGCGATTGAACTGGCGCAGAACCCGGGCAGCGACGATTCCCACTATGCCGACGTGCCACGGGGTATCCCCTTCGACAATGACATAATCCTTTTCGGGAACAAACCGGCCCTGAACCTGCCGAATGACCTGATCGGAAATCTCGCGCTCGAGCTTCTGACGATCCGCATTGTGCTGCTCCAATTTTTGGGCGCGTGTAACCGCTTCGGGAACGTCCCTCGAGAGCAACAGCCGCAACGATTCTTCCGCGGTTTCCATGCGGCCGGCTGCATTGAGCCTGGGTCCCAGCTGAAAGCCGACCTCGTACACGCCGATGGGGCGGGCGCAGCGTGAAACCCGCATCAGGCCAATCAGGCCCGGGCGCGTCGTGCGATTCAGCCGCTCGAGCCCGCACGAAACCAGGATCCGATTCTCGCCGACCAGTGGCACAAGGTCAGCTATGGTGCCCAATGCCACCAGGTCGAGCAGGGGCCGGACATCGAATGACGCGATTGGTTCCAGATCGGCCTGGCGCGCCCGTTTGACAAGGGCGTGGGCCAATTTGAAAGCAACGCCGACGGAGCAAAGGGGCGCCATGTCGCCAACTGGACAGAGTAACGGGTTGACCAAGGCCAGCGCCTGCGGCGCGGGGTCAGATACCTGGTGATGATCCACCACGATGACATCGACGCCCTGCTGGCGCAGTCGTTCAATACACGACGAGGCGCTGGACCCGCAGTCCACGGCAATCAACAAACGGGCCGCCGCTTTGCTCAAACAACGTTCAACGGAATCGGCCGTCAGCCCGTAACCCTCGTCGAGCCGGTGCGGCAGGTAAAATTCGACGCGCCACCCGAGGTCGCGAAGGAATTCAAAAAGGACAGCCGTGGCTGTTACGCCGTCCACATCGTAATCGCCGAAGATGACAACCAACTCAGCTTGAGCGCGGGCTTGCAGGAGCCGATCGACGGCCGCAGCCATGCCCGGCAACACAAACGGATCCGAGAGGTTCTTCAGCCGCGGCTCCAGAAAGCAGCTGATGTTTTGCGCCAGATTAAGGTTTCGATTCACCAGGCACTGGGCCAGCAGGGCGGAGATTTTGAGCTGTTGGCACAAATCCTCGCACACGGACGGCTGCGCAATGGCAGGAGACCATCGAAACTTCATTCGCGCGCCACTTTGAACTCCCCAAGCCACCGGGTCGAGCCTGCATTCAGCGCGTTCACGGCGAGGTCACATGGAAATCCCGCACGCTGCGCACGCTGCCATCAGGCGTTCCATCCAGAATAGCCTGCACCTGGTACGCCCCGGCCTCGGCCGGAATATTCAAACTCAGTTTCTGCTCGAGAGTGCCAAATGCCGAGACGGCCGCTTTGACCTTTTGTTCCTCGAGCACCCTGGCCCCGTTCAAAAGCCGCAATCGCAGTTTGCCCTTCCAGTTACGATCGGTGTCGTTGAGCAAAATCAGGCCAAACTGCTTGTTACCCGGCGGGCACGTCTCCGCCCAATCATCAATCACCACCGCGACAGGAGCAAAGGCGTCCCGGACGTACTTATAAAACTCAGGCTCCCATTGGAGGGATGCCACATCGAGCCAATGGTCGCTGGTCTGGCCGGAGGGCCGGGAATAGCCCAAGGCCGTAAAATGCATTACCGCGGCAGCCTGGCGGCGGCAGCGCCAAAACTCGGTTTCCGCGGCGAGGTAGCGCGCGTACAGATGACGACGCTGCGCGACGGTCGCGTTCGGACCCAGTAGGTTTTCGTATAGCTTTTGCGTCAGCGTCGTGGGCGTGCCGTCCCGGTTGAGCCAAAGCCACCCGTATTCGTTGATAATAACCGGCGAGTCGCCCGGGTTTGGAAGAGCGTTGCCCTGCGGCACCGGCTTCTCGGTTCCAAGGTTGGCCAACTTGTAGTTGGCGTCTTGAAAATGATAGGGGTGCGACTCAAAAACATCCACGGCTACTCGCGGTGTGCCGTAACTGTTGTCCCATGGCCGGCGGGATAAATCCAAACCTCGGACTTTGCTTACTGCCAGTCCGGTCTCGGTCGAGGAGGTTTCATTGCTGGCATCCCAAATCACGACCGAAGGATGGTTCCAACGCTCGCGAATCCATTCACCGTATTCCAGCTCCAGTTCGGCGCTTTTCAGTTCAGGGGGCCACTTAGACCAGCCCGGGCCTCCATACCAGACAGGAAATTCGTCCTGGATCAGGATGCCTGTCTCATCGGCAATGGCATACCAGTTTTCAGGCGCGAGCCCGATGCAGTAACGCAGGCAATTCCAATGCATCTCTTTCATTTTCCGGTGCAACTGCCGAACCCAATCGGTCTGCCACGGCAACGAACCGCATTCGGAGTCCTCGAAAAAGCGGTAAAGGGTAATATTGCTGCCGCGCATGAAATACGGCTTACCATTCAGCAAAGCCATCCGGGTTTTCGGATCAAACCGGAAGCTGCGCATGCCAAAGCGCGTCTCGAATCTGTCCCCTGACGTTGTGACTTCAAGCCGGTAGAGAAACGGATCCTCAGGCGACCATAAGTGAGAGCCCGCCATGGGAATGACGACTGAGGTGATTTGGTTCTTTCCCTTGCCCAGGACAAAATCCCCGGTCGTATGCCGGGAAACAACCCTGCCGGTCCCGGCCTCGCGGATTGTGAAGGACAAGTCGGTTTTCGCTTCCGAGTCCCCATGGGCGAGCTCGGTTTGCACCCGAACGGTGCCTGATTCCGGGTCGGGCGCCACCTGCACATTCACGATGCTGGGGGTGCCGGAAAGGTTTAATTCCACCGAATCGAAAATGCCCGGGATGTACCGCGTCTTTTCAAAATCGAATCCGTTGGGCGACGCAGGCCCAACGGCATCACGATCGGCTCCAACACGGATCAAGAGTTCGTTTTCGCCGCTGCGCAAGGCATCGCGAACGTCAAATTGGCCCGAAGTGAAGCTCGGCAAATGATCTCCCATGAGCTTGCCATTGACGAAAACCCGGGTCCCAAACATGGCCTTGCCGACCTTGAGGGTCGCAACGGCGGGGACCGGAGTGGCCAGGTTGAAGGTTCTTCGATACCAAAAAGCATCACGTCGAGGATCTTTCTGCGAAACAGAGTTGCGGTCGCTGACGATTGGGCCCGGTTCGACGAACGCCGGCCGGGCCAGCGATACCAACCCAGGTACCGGCACCGTTCGCTCGAAGTTTGAAGGAACCCGGCCCATGCCGCCTTCGGCGACCTGCCAAACACCGTCCAGCGTAACAATCGTTCTAGACTGACCAGCTTGCGCCGAAAAAAACGAGCCGATTAAGAGGATGAGAACAGAAAGACTCAGCCGTAGCATAAATGTGCCTGATCGAATTGTTGCGCCGCGCCAATCCCAAGGTCAAGAGTGTATAATGTGGATTGTACCTTTGTTATACACTACATAATACTCACTTATATAGTCTCCACTCGAACAGAACACCCAAGGGTAAAATCCGGTTGCGCGAATCCAAGCCGGCCGTGGATAATTGAATATTCATGCGATCAGCAGGCAAACAGAGCAGTACACCGTTGAATGGCACGCCCGCGGCGGAACATGTGATTGATGAAGCGCTGGTCTCGCGATTGCTGGCCGAGCAACATCCGGACCTTGCCAGCCTGCCGCTGAGCAAAGCGGACGCCGGATGGGATAATGAACTGTTTCGGCTCGGAGACCGGCTTGCGGTGCGACTGCCTCGCCGAGCGCTCGCAGCCCGGCTGATTGAGCATGAACAGCGCTGGCTCCCCATTATAGCGCCTGCGCTGCCACTCCCAGTCCCCGCGCCGTATCGTAAAGGAATGCCGTCACATGGTTATCCCTGGTGCTGGAGCGTCGTGCCATGGCTCGATGGCGTCGGCGCGGATACCTGTGAACCGGACCCGGCGCAAGCGCAAGAGTTGGGCAAATTCCTGAGCGAACTCCATGTGCCCGCTCCTGCGGACGCGCCGACCAACCCGTTCCGGGGCGTTCCCTTGAAGGAGCGCGCAACTTCAGTCATGGGGGCGATGGAAAGATTAGCGAGCAGGACGGAGCTGATCCCAAAGCGAATCCGCGAAACATGGAACGAAGCGCTTTCGGCGCCCGTGGCGACCCAGCGGGTTTGGGTGCACGGAGATTTGCACCCGCGAAACGTGCTGGTTCGGGATGGAGTCATCAGCGGAGTGATTGATTGGGGAGATGTCAACGCGGGAGATGCCGCGACGGATTTAGCCTCGAGCTGGATGCTATTCGAATGCCCGTCGGCGCGGGATGCCCTGGCGGCGGCATACGGCAAAGGCGACCCGGCAGCCTGGGCCAGGGCCAAAGGATGGGCCGTGCTGTTTGGGATTATGTTTCTCGAAACGGGATTAGTGGACCACCCGCGGCACGCAGAGATTGGAGCTCGAATATTGCGACGCGTCTTGGATTAGGGCACCCTAAGGCGTCAAGTGGCCAGCACGACCATCCGCGGCTGATCTTCGGGAATTACAATAACCAACGTTCCTGACCCAGTCGGACGTGTGCTAAATCATCCTGTGACCACTTTGGTGGCGAGCGGGTTGCTACATGACCTTTCCTGTCGTCAGAAAAATCCATAAAATCTATAGGCGTCAAGGCGATGGTGGATAGCCTATGGCGGGGACATAGCCGGAGTGCCATGTCAATTGCCAAAGTCCGGGCAATGGAACCAGCGCCACGTGCCCATCAACGAAACTAACATTGACCGCGCCAGGCAGTAATTTCCCCGGGTAGTTGCGAGGAATCGTACTTGGGCGGTTTCCGTGGCGTGGAATAGCGCTGTACATCGTCGCGAGCACAGCCTCCGGGCCTCGCGCATTGCCGTCAACTATGGACGGCGGTACGTTGGAGGCCTGTGGAGCCTGTTCCCAATATTCCCCATCGGTAAGCACCGGAGTTTGAGCGGGTTTTGTGACGCGGCTTTCAGAACCAAAAAAGTTGCCGGCGAATGAGCCGTTATCCAGCCATGTAACAGCCTCCAAGCCACCATTCCACAGGAATGGTCCTTTATCGACGACCCATTCATTCAGCGAGAACCCGCCGGCTCGGAACTGCGGCAAAACGTCCTGTGGGCTTACGTCCCATTTGCTAAGATCACTCCCCCCTATGCTCGGCCCACCATTAACGGTCCAAAAGAAATCCGAAGAATACCAAGCCTGGTCGACTCTGCCAATTGAGTCGGTAGGAAAAGCGGGGTCGATTCGTAGCGGTGCCCTGGGGCAAATCCAGTTCTCATTGGTCAATCCTAGATGCTTCACCCAATACCTGACCGCCATCGGACCTGCCAAATTGTCGCCGCCATCGTCCATGCAGGCCAACCGATAGCCCAACCCGATCTGGTGCTCGTTGTTCATGCAGGCGACTTGCTGAGCCTTATCCTTGGCCCGAGACAAGACCGGAAGTAGCAGCGCCGCCAAAATGGCGATAACGGCGATAACGACCAGCAGCTCGATTAAAGTAAAAGCGTCCCCAGCTGAGTTGGGGCATCCTCGGCGGCCCCAAAGGCCTAATGACTCTCGTTCTCTAAACAGCGGTAACGCCTTGACCATTGGTCCAACTCTGTCAGTTCCGCTCATTAAATAGCATTTGGCCTGATCGAGTACGGCGGATAAGCCTTGTTGTCGCTCACGTACATGCTCAGAGCGACGGTTTGTTGGTGAAGATTGTTTTTGCAAAAAGCCGCATCGGCGGCGTCTCTCGCCCGTGACAGCGCGGGCAGCAAAAGCACAGCCAGAATGGCGATAATGGCAATGACCACCAGCAGCTCAATCAAGGTGAACTCAGCCCTTGCCATGCTTACGCGCATCTGCCAACGCGCCTCCGCTCGACTGCCTGCGAGCTTCCTCTTCATGGCTATCAAGGACACTAAGCCTTTCCCGACACTCTGTCGATACCTTTTATTGTCTTGTCTGCGTCGCGTCCTACACCGCCGAACGCTGGCAATCACCGAGGCTTCTGAGAATGGCGGAGTTAATCATACCCGGAAAAGAGGTAGGCAACTGGATTAGCCCATATTAGGCTCGCCAAAAATCAGATTCTTTTATCTGGAACAACGCGGTTTGAACAAGCGGCTGACAACGAGAAAGTTTGTAGAAAGCCGACCTCAAAGGACCCCGGATGGATTCCTTGGACCCAGGTTGCCTATTACTGTTGCTGAGCTGCGAATTTTTCATACGCAGCCTGCTTGAACGCTGGAAGCGCCTGGCCGCCGTTGCCAGGAAATCCGGCATGCTGAACCATCCAGACCAGAATCAATCCGCGTTGAGCGTCAATTTCCATGTTCGTGGCGTAAGCTCCGCCGTGCCCGAACCTCTTGCCATCGGTGCTCCAACCAAAACCGTAACTGTCACGCAAGGCCTCAGCGGTTTGTTTGCTGGTCATCATGCGGACCGCCTCCTGCGAAAGATACCGTTTGCCGTCCAGAACGCCGCCTTTGAGAATCATCCGGCAAAAAAGGGCAACATCGCGCGCGGTCGAGAAAAGTCCGCCAGCAGGCATCGGCTGGCGCCTCCGATCATTGAGGGGGTATTGGAGTTGAGTGATGGGGATTTCCTCAAGGCCGGTGTTGTTGGACCCAGGCTTGTAGGAATGAGCCAGCCGCTTGAGTTGCGAGGGGGAAGGCCAGAAAGTCGTATCGACCATTCCAAGCTGCTTGAAGAGGCGCTGTTCCATGAACTGCTCGTAAGGCATGCCCGAGACAACTTCGATTATCCGGCCGGCCGTGTTGATGCCGGCATTGCTGTACTGGTATTTGGTGCCCGGCTCGAATTCCAGGGGCGTCATTGCATAACTGCGTACGGCGTCGCGCAACCGCAGTTGATCGAGCGTCGGTTCCTCGATCGGCGATTTGAAGGGCAATCCGCTCGTATGGCTCAGGATTTCACGAACCAGAATCGGATGCGCCGGTTTTCTGAGCAGGACATGCTGGGAATCCCGTTCCACAACCACCATCTGGCCTTTGAACTCGGGCAGATATTTTTCAACAGGATCGCCTATGTTTACTTTGCCTTCGTCAACCAGCATCATCAATGCTGCGGCAGTCATCGCCTTGCTTTGCGAGGCGATCCAAAACATGCAGTCCGATTGCATGACTTTGAGGTTGGCTACGTCCGCATAACCCACTGTCTCAAGATCCAGAACGCGATCGCGCGAGGCCACGAGCACGACGGCTCCCGCCAGTTCATGCCCTTTAACGTAAGGCTCCAATACCGGCGCGAGCACTGGCGGCACCTCGCTCGAGAATGCGGCGCGGGAAGACAGGGCAATCAAAAGGCAAAAAACCGGCGAGGCAAGTCGTTTCATTTTTAAGACAGCCCGGCCGATGACTGCCGTTTTGCAGAACGCCGGCCGGGTTCAAACAACTAACGGCTTTTCGAGGGATATCAACGCCAAACCGCGCAGGCGATTTTCTTTGAGCGTCACAACCACGGCGCTGAACCCTTCGATTCGGCCCAAACCTCGGCGGGTCCAGTAGAAGTCTGCCCGGCGAGAGTGTCGTTGGACATTGCCCAGTTGCCCCGTCGCCCAAACCCGCACGTAACCGAATTAGTTGGGAACAAAAGACCACAGATGGACGCGGATAAACACTGATAAAAAATCAACCCAACGGTGTTCGCACGGTCTCAGGCACCGTGTATAGAACCTGGTACGGCTTGGAACCTATTCTTCGGCCTCAAAATCTGTGTTTATCCGAGTTCATCCGTGGTTTTACATGCGGATTGGGGCGTCGCTTGACCGCTGGAATCGACAAAGCCATCTTTTGCGCATGCCCGGCACACCCAAAACCGTCCAGCAATATCTTTCTTCTCTGCCACAGGATCGGCGTGAAGCAATCAACGCGGTCAGGAAAGTAATACTCAAGAACCTGCCGAAGGGGTACGAGGAACAAATCAGCTACGGCATGATCGGGTATGTCGTCCCGCACAGCTTGTACCCGGCGGGATACCATTGCGACCCCAGGCAACCTCTGCCGATGGCCAATCTGGGATCAAAAAAGAACCACCTGTCGCTGCATCTGATGACGGTTTACGGCGATGCGGCAACCGAAAAATGGTTTCGCAATGCCTGGACTGCCACCGGAAAGAAACTCGACATGGGCAAGGCGTGCGTCCGGTTCAAAAAGGCTGAAGACATTCCGCTTGAAGTCCTCGGAGAACTCATCGCTCGAGTTCCGGTCGATAAATACGTTGCCCGGGTTGAAAAAATTTTGTCCGACAGAAAGCCTCGCAAACGCGCCTGAGTCGCGGCTGATGGCCCGCTATTGCCGACGGCGCCATGGGATTTTGGGCGGTTCAGGCAATCCCTGGGCCCTGAGGGCGGTGCGAAAATGCATTTTCGCAACCTTCGCCAGATTGTCCGCCCCGTATTTTTCCACAAACTGTTTCGCCGCAGCATCGACGGCAGCCGAAGCGCCCTTGGGGAAAACCATCTCGTACTTTTTGCCCAGCGCATCAAGGCGCGTCACAAATTCGTTGCGAGCCAGGATGGAGGCGGCAGCCACGGCAAGGTCCTCCTCGGCCTTATGCTTTTGAATCAGCTCGATTTCTCTGCCAAGGCTCATGAGAGCCGTTGCGATGACGTCCTTGCTATGAGCGAACTGATCGCTAATGGCGCGGACCGGGGTCGGGTTCATTTGGTACTTGAGCAGCATCAGGTTTTCGATGACCCGGGCGTGCCCCCAGGCGAGCATGGAATTGACGCTGCGCATTTTGTGAAACAGGCGGTTATAAGCCTCGTTGCCAATCGGCACGACCGTGCTCACGCAACCAGGGGTCTTGCGGATCAGTTCGGCCAATTCCTTGATCCGTTTATCCCCTGAAATGTCTTTGGAATCGCGGATCCCCGAATCTTTCCAGGCTCTCACGACGGTTTCATTGACATAAACCCCCGCAACGCACAGGGGACCGAAGAAATCGCCTTTGCCGCTTTCATCGACACCCAGCCTCGGCAGCAGCAACTCCGGGTTAAGCACCGTTTCGTACCCAACCCGAGCTTCCTTGAGAATCTCCGGTTCGAGCACGAATTCGACGAAATCCTGGGTGCCTTTGCCTTGCACCACCAGCTTGCCGCTTTCGTAAAAAACCACGTTGGTTTTTTCTTTCTCCCCGGCGTAGCGCGCATAGGGCACTTCGCGGAATCGGTAGCCATGGTCTGCCAGCCAGGTTCGGAGTGTCTCAGCCTGGGCATTGGACAGCTTGCAAGTATAGGATGTCAGTGGCGCCACAACTCGGACCAAGGTTAAGATCTTGCGGGGTGGATGAAAAGCCCGGGCGCGCCTTTTCAGGCTTGGACTTCGCCTCACGTTCGGTCCGCGAAACAAATCGTCCCTCAATTTGTTGCTTTGCCTTGGAAGCATTTTCGCGTTCCTTTTGCGTGCAATGCAACAACTAGTGCCGCTCCTGCTCAATTGGTACGCGTGCAATGCGCGGGACCTGCCGTGGCGGCGCACAACAGATCCTTACGGGATTTGGGTCTCCGAAATCATGCTCCAACAGACCCAGGTCAAAACGGTGATCGGCTATTGGGAGCGATGGATGGACCGGCTGCCAACAATCGCGTCGCTGGCCAAGGCGCGTCCGCAAACAATTCATAAGCTTTGGGAAGGGCTTGGCTATTACAGCCGTGTTCGCAACATGCAAGCGGCCGGCCGGCTGATTGTAAAAGAACACCAAGGCTGTTTTCCTTCTGATTTCAACGACGTCTTAGAGTTGCCCGGGATTGGGCGTTACACTGCGGGGGCTATCTGCAGCATCGCTTTTAACCAACCCACGCCGATCGTGGACGGCAATGTTACCCGCGTGCTCGCCCGTATTTTCGGGATTCATGGCAATCCCAGGGACAAAGCGGTCAATGAACGTTTGTGGGGATTGGCCGAAGAGCTGGTAAAGGAGGCAGACCAAATTTCCGCTTTGCCGAACGCGCCAGCACGTGTCCGCACATGCTCGTCTCTGAACCAGTCACTCATGGAATTGGGCGCCACGATGTGCACGCCCCGGCAACCGAACTGCAACGACTGTCCCGCGACTTCTATATGTGTGGCGCGGCGCGACGCCATAACCCATTTGCTGCCGCAGGTTGCTGCTCGCCCGGCCATCACCCGCCGCAGATTCTTTGCCTTTGTGGCCCGCCACGCCGATCAATTCCTGGTTCGGCAACGCCCCGCCGGAGTGGTTAACGCGAACTTGTGGGAGTTTCCAAATATCGAAGTGCACAATGTCCGCGCCGACGCCGGCCAGGCGTGCCGGCAACTGCTCGGGTTAACGGGACGGGTCACACACCTGGCTACGATCCACCATTCCATCACCCGATATCGCATCCGGCTCGAGGTTTTTGCGGCTGCTGCGCCCCGAGCACAAGCGAAGCCTGTTCAGGGTGATTGGCTGAAACTCGCGCAATTGCGTAAATTACCTTTCGCTAGCGCTCACAAAAAGGTCCTTCAGCGTATCGCCGCAGCTCAACCAGCCTCGCCTTCCGCGGAACGTCTACCGTCCCGTGCCCGGGTTTGCCCAAGTTAAAATTATCGACAATCCCGGCGAATGGGCTTAATAGAACAATATGATTAAGAACCATCTCCCTGCCGCGTTCCTGCAGGCCCGGCTCTTAATCCTACTCAATTCCAATCCCATTCAATTCTCATGAAAAACAAGATGTCCCGACGTTCGGCCCTGCGCACCGTCACAGGTGGAACCGTGGCCGCGGTTGCCGCGGCGAGTTTGTCTCACCGTTTGCAAGCCGCTGACGAAGCGCTTGGGTCCAAGCTCAAATACCGCATCAATCATTCGGTTTGCAAATGGTGTTACGGAAGCATTCCACTTGAGGAATTTTGCCAGGCCGGCAAGAAGATTGGGCTGCAGTCGGTTGAATTGCTTGAAGTGCAGGATTTCCCGACGCTTAAAAAGCATGACCTGGTCTGCGCAATGGTCAGCGGAGTCCCGGGCGGGATTACCAACGGTCTCAACCGGGTCGAGAATCATGACAAGATCGTGCAGTTCTTTGAGCACACATGTCCCATCGTGGCCGAACATGGGTATCCGAACATTATCTGTTTCTCCGGAAATCGAGCGGGGATGAGCAACGAACAGGGGCTGGAGAACTGCGCCATTGGTCTCAAACG
>DATGLT010000439.1:0-12216 GCA_035294005.1 Verrucomicrobiia bacterium | reverse complement strand
TTATCTCCGAGTATATCGAGAAGGATGGTTCCTCAGTCTCTTTCCCATCCACCGAGGAGCTGCAAGCGGGGTCTATGGGTTCGGCCCGCATCCAGATTGGGCTGGGCTCTTGTTGCATGGCAAAAGGGAGCGACCGGCTTTTTCATGCTTTGAAAACCAGTGTCGCCGAGAGCGGCGCCGATGTTTCAGTGAAGCGAGTTGGGTGCGTCGGAATGTGCCACCGAACACCGATGCTCGAGGTTGTAACTCCGGGCAAGCCCAATGCCGTTTACGCAGGCCTCTCTGAAACACAAGCCGAAAGCCTGGTTCTGCGTCATTTCCGGCCGCGAAACATCGTCCGCAGGATGTCGCGGGCCTGGGCGCGCGCGATGGACAAGCTTCTGTTGGATCAACCTGCCGATCCGGTTGCCAGCGCGCAGCTCAATTCGAGCGAACCCGAGGTCAGCGCTTTTCTCAAGCGACAGGTCCACATAGCGACGGAACATTTTGGCGAAATCGATCCTTTGGATTTGGATGAATATGTTTCGCGCGGCGGCTTGCTGGCGCTGGCCCGCTGCCTTGGGGTCGAGTTGTCCGGCGGCATGTGGGCCCAAGGTTTAGACGGCGGCGCCGAGGCCCAACCTGGAGAGGGTTCGGGCCGATATTTGCCGGAAGAGATCATTGGGATTATTGAGAGCTCGGGGTTGCGGGGAAGGGGAGGCGCCGGATTTGGGACTGCGGCCAAGTGGCGGTTGGCCCGCGCGCAACCCGGCGAGGTTAAGTATGTCATTTGCAATGGCGATGAAGGCGACCCCGGGGCTTTCATGGACCGAATGCTCCTGGAATCGTTCCCATACCGAATTATCGAAGGAATGGCGATTGCAGCCGTCGCTGTGGGCGCCCACGAAGGCATCTTTTACATCCGCCACGAATACCCGCTGGCGGTCAAGAGAATCCGGGCAGCGCTCAAGCTGTGCCAGCAGCGGGGTTGGCTTGGTGAACGGCTGCTCGGAGCGCCGTATCGCCTCGATGTGACCATCAAAGAAGGCGCAGGCGCTTTCGTTTGCGGTGAAGAAACGGCTCTGATTGCGTCCGTCGAAGGCAAGCGTGGCATGCCGCGGCTGAGGCCGCCGTTTCCGGCACAGGAAGGACTTTGGGGGCGGCCCACAGTTATCAATAATGTCGAGACACTGGCGATGGTTCCATGGATTGTTCGGCACGGTCCAAAGGCGTTTGCGGCTCACGGCACCAGCACCAGCAAAGGCACAAAGGTGTTCGCGCTTGCCGGCAACATCCAGCGGGGAGGTCTCATTGAGATCCCCATGGGCACGACCATTCGCGAAATTGTGGACGAGATTGGCGGGGGCGTCCGGCCGGGACGCCGGTTTAAAGCGGTGCAGATTGGCGGCCCCTCGGGCGGTTGCGTTCCAGCGCGACTTGCCGATACCGCGGTGGATTTCGAATCGCTGAGGCAGGTCGGGGCAATCATGGGCTCCGGCGGGCTGGTGGTATTGGATGATTCGGCCTGCATGGTCGACATAGCCCGTTATTTTCTGCGATTCACCCAGGATCAATCCTGCGGCAAGTGCACCTTTTGCAGAATCGGGACCCGGAGGATGCTCGATATCCTGGATCGGTTGTGCGCGGGAAAGGGCCAGCGAGCCGACCTGGCGCAACTTGAGTTCCTGGCCGGGCAGGTTGGCGCCGGGAGTTTGTGCGGGTTGGGCAAAACCGCTCCCAACCCGGTTCTCTCGACATTGCGTTACTTTCGCGAGGAATACGAGGCGCACATTGACGGGCGTTGCCCGGCAGGCAAATGCGCCGCCCTTATCCAATACCGCGTGCTCGATCATTGCACCGGGTGCACCATTTGCGCGCAGCGATGCCCGGTCGATGCGATCGCAATGACCCCCTACGTAAAGCACTCGATTAACCTGGAATTATGCACGCGATGTGACACCTGCCGGCAGGCCTGCCCGCATAACGCCATCGAGGTGAAATGAACAAAAACCCGCAACCTGCGAAAGTGGCGGACGCCGCTCCGGCCGCTGTGGCGGTTACGATTGACGGCAGACGCCTGGAAGTTCCCCCGGGTCAAACGGTACTCTCGGCGGCCAGGGCGCTGGGCATCGATATTCCGGCCCTCTGCTATTTGGAACAGTGTGGCCCTCTTAACTCGTGCCTGGTCTGTGTTGTTAAAATCAACGGGAAGCTCGTGCCGTCTTGCGGCACAAAGGTCGAACCCGGCATGGTCGTCGAGAGCGAGACCGAAGAGGTCCACGCAGCGCGCCGGACGGCCCTGGAGTTGTTGTTCAGCGACCATGTCGGCGATTGCCTTTCGCCGTGCCACCGGCTTTGTCCGCTTGGCTTGAATATACCAGTGATGATCCGCCAAATCGAGGGAGACCGTCTGTCCGACGCGGTTACGTCCGTGAGAACAACTCTTCCCCTGGGAGGCGTTTTGGGGCGCTTGTGTCATCATCCGTGCGAGCAAGGTTGCCGGCGCGGCAATTGGGACGACCCCGCAGCCATTCGCGACCTGGAACGGTTCGTTACGGATTGGGAAAGAACCTCAGGTGGTTCCGGACCAATCGAGATCGCCGACCGGGTGGATGGGAACCCAACCGGGAAGGCGGTGGCGATCATTGGGTCCGGCCCGACCGGGTTATCGGCCGCTTATTACCTCGCTCGGACCGGGCACGCAGTCACTGTGGTGGACCGACACGGAGAACCGGGTGGCTCACTCCGTGACGTTCCGGAAAGCCAACTGCCCGCAGCTGTGCTTGCCTGGGAACTTGCGCTGCTGCGACGCGCCGGTGTCGAGTTCAAGCTCGGCGTCGAGTTGGGAGATCACGTCACGGTCGACGGATTGGCTCGCGGGTTTGACTCGATATTGATCGCTACGGGCAACCTCAGCGCGGTAGAAGCGCAGCGGATTGGATTGCAAACGACACTCAGCGGGCTCAAAGCCGATCCAAACACTTGCCAAACGCCCATCGAAAAGGTGTTCGCCGCCGGTGCGGCGGTCAAACCCGTAAAACAGCTTGTGCGCGCCATGGCCGAAGGCCGGGCCGCTGCAGAATGCATCCACAGGTTCCTTTCGGGTCAGGCAGTCCGCCGCCGCGAAAAAGTGTTTTCCAGCGTCATGGGCCGCCTGGATGTCGGCGAGCTTCGAAAATTCCTGGCCGAGTCGAATATGGCCGGGTGCGTCACTCCATGCGATCGATGCGCCGGGTTTAACTCGAAGGAGGCCGCTTCCGAGGCGGGCAGGTGCCTGCATTGTGACTGCCGTTCCTCAGGCAACTGTCTCCTGCAGCACTACGCACAGGTCTATGGGGCAGACGCAAGCCGCTACCGTTCGGAACGAAAGCCGTTCGAGCAAATGATTCAACCCGGTGGCGTTGTGTTTGAGCCGGGCAAGTGCATCCTGTGCGGGATTTGTGTGAAACTGGCTGAAATGGCCAAGGAACCTCTGGGGTTGACCTTCATCGGGCGGGGGTTCGATGTAAAAATCGGGGCGCCCTTTGATGCCTCGGTCGAGCAAGGGCTGCAGAAAGTTGCTGAAGAATGCATTAAGCATTGTCCGACGGGCGCGTTAGAGTGGAAAGGAGCTTAGCTGGGCGAGGCGTTGGGGCCGGGTCGACTGGGCTTCCGTGCTCGGTATATTCTCGAATCAGAACAACTCAGCCCCGATTTCAGTGGGTGAAAAAAATGTAAAATTCATTCATGATTGTCTTGAAGAGCCGTTTTCATTCGTCTTAGTAGCTGAAAACACAAAATCGATATGCCAAACCAAACCAACAGTGTGCGCTTGCACCGAGTGCTGCGTTCCGCACCCGAAAAAATCTACCGAGCGTTTCTTGATCCCGATGCCCTGACGAAATGGCTTCCACCGAATGGCTTTACCGCCCATGTCACTCAACTGGACGCGAAAGTTGGAGGCGCTTACAGGATCTCATTTACAAATTTTGGGACCGGAAAAAGTCATTCATTCGGCGGCACGTACCTCGAGCTCAAGCCCAATGAACTTATTCGTTACACCGACCAATTTGATTCCTCTAACCTCCCAGGCGAAATGAAGACCACAATTACTTTGAAGCCGGTATTCTGCGGCACCGAGTTAACCGTCGTACAAGAAGGAATTCCGGCCGTAATTCCCGCTGAAGAGTGCTACCTGGGCTGGCAGGAATCGTTGATCTTGCTTGGGAAGCTCGTTGAAGCGGACATCCCGGACCAAATGTAACAAGCTGTGCAGAGGAGCATTCTTCCAAACGGCCTTTGTCAGCAACTCGCCAGGAGCCGCTGAATGCTCTCCTGCAGTTCGGTTGCTTTCGAATAGTCCATCGGTTTGACCAAAATAGCGGTGGCGCCGACGCGCTGAGCATCGCTGCATTTGTCCATACCTTGAGTGGAAGTCAGCAACACGACGCAAAGCTTTTCGAATTGCGGTTGCTCGCGAATCCACTTGAGCACGTCGCAGCCATCCATTCCCGGCATTTTAAGGTCTAACAACACCAGCACCGGCACTGGGTACAAGCGCCGGTCATCAAACGGTCCCTGGCAGGTCAGGTAATCGATGCATTCCCGCCCGCTTTTGACAATTTGAACGGGCGCCTTGATGCCCCAGCGGGCAAGCGCTCTCTGCAGCAGGAAAACGTCGTTGGGATCGTCATCCACTACCAGCACGGGTCTTGATGTTGTTTCTGAATCGAGCAAAGCGGCAAAATTTACTCGGCGAATGTCGATGCGCAAATCGGTACTGCACCCCATCAAGCGAGCACTTGCCCTATTGGCTGTCGGAAGCTTCCGCACTCAATCCGGGGATGGCCTTGAAATCGGGGTCAACAATTCTCGCGCAGGCTCCCCAACCTCCGCCTCCCTGAGTGATCTTTAGAAGAAGTTCATTTCGACCTTTCCTGAGTGAAACAGGTGCAATGTCCTGGTCAGGTATTTCGCCGCGATCCACGTTGTTGCTGTGAATCACTTTTCCATTGAGCCAGGCTTTTACACCATCATCGCTGCCTATAAGCAACAACGCGTTTTGATCGTCCGGGGCAATAATGGTTGTTTTGAGGTAGGCAGCGCAATTGTCCTGGCCGGGGAATACCGCCGCGAGATTTACATGGTCGGATGCAGGAACGGTTTTCCAGGCGGGAGTCGAACCGGGTTGTTCCGGGGCAAAAGGAACATCGAACAGGGCGGTCGCGCCAACCAGGCCCGCCCGGCTGAAAGGTCCGCAAACCAGCCAGTCGCGGATAAAAGGCGCGGTGAGATCGGGTTTTCGCCGCAATGCCCATGCGCGGCTGACGATGGCGTTGTCATGAACACTGGCGAGCAATTTGGAGGCACCCAGCGCAGCGATATCAGGGTGCGTTGCGGCTAATTTCTCGGCGATGCTGACGCCCGCCAAAGCAGCTTCTTTCGCCAGATAGGGCTCCCCGAGTTCATTAAGAGCAATGTCGAGCGCTTCAGGTGTGGCGACTTGTTCAAGTTGAGCAAGGACTTGTTTTTTCTCCTCAACGCGTTTGGCTTGGGACATTGCCTCACGCAGGAGGACCATTCGTTTTGCGGGATCCGTTTCCAGTGCCGCCACCTGGATTGAACCTCGCAGCGCCAGCGTCTGCATGGTTGCGTCTGGATTGGATCTGGCAACTCCCAACAATGCTTCAGCAGGAGCCGAATTCGGCCATTGCGAAAGCACGCGCACGCCTTGTTTTGCGAGTTCCGCGTCCGAACTGCTGACGGCCTCCTGGGCGGTTGACAAGGCGTCCGTGGTGCCAAGCACCGAAAGCAGCGGCAAAAGCTCACGGCGTTGGGCAGCCGGCAAACCCGTCAGGACGGGTACCAACTTTCGGCTCAGGGCATCTTTGTCGGGGACAGCATCGCACACTGCAAAGAGAGTCGAAAGAATGGGCTCGCGGTCCGCGTCCGTGTCGGCTTTAGACGCCATTTCAAGCAGAGGGCGGGCAGAGTCCGGCGAGCCTACCGCGGCCAGGCCCTGGAGCGCTGCCTGGCGCACTTTGGGATCCTTCGAACTTGCATTCTTCACCAGTAACGGCGTGGCGCTGTTGTCGCCTCGTTCGCCCAGCGCGCGCAGCAACTCGGCTTTTTCTGCCGGTGCCACACGTTCGGTCTGCTCCAGCAAAGCCTGGTTCGCGGCAGGCCCGCGAAGGCGCGCGAGACTCTCCCGTGCGGCGTCGCGCTCAACCGCGTCCGGGCCGGCTGCAGCCTTTGCGATTTCAGCAACGGAGGAGACGACGTTCAATTCCCCGAGCGCTCGCAATGCCGCGATTCGGAGCCGCGCGTCCTGGCTGTGACTTCCGGTTCTCGCAAAGGATGCGGCGTTTTTCGGGTTGAATTTAACTTCCGCATCGAGAATCGCCAGTTGGGCATCCGGTCCCACGGAATTCCACTCGCCAGCGCAAGCCTGCAATGATCTGGGGTCGGCTGATTCGCGAATCAGGGTCAGAGCCACTCTCCCGATTTCGCGATCGGTTCCCTTGAGAGCTTGAACAATCATTCGGGGGCGATGTGCCGAATCGGCAAGCGCGAGGCCTCGCCACGCTGCGGCACGAATCTGCGGGCTGTATCCTGAATCAACGAGTTCCTTGTAAATTGCTGTTGCTCGTCCGGAATCGCTGCCCCCGGCGAGTCTGTCGGCGCACTTGAGCAGGCTTTCGATGATCGCGGTTTGAACCACGCCAGCGGCACGGTTCCTGGCCGCCGACAGAGCAGCGACCGCTTCCGTGCCGCCAATTCTTCCAAGGGCGATTGCGGCGGAGCAAGCGACGTTACTGTCCGAATCGTTTAACAGTTTTGCCAGGAGCGGTGTCGATTGAGCCTTGCCGCGCCAGCCGATCGATTCGATTACGCCGGATTTCAACAGGCCTGAAGTATTGTTCAATGCTTCGGCCAATGCGGCATCCGCCTCCGCCGCCGGGAGCACCTCGAGGACGTAGCGCGCGGCCTGGGACAAGCCATCCTGCGTTAGCAATTGAGCCAACGCCGGCACGGCCTTTGCCGTTCCGATTGCCCGCAACCTCTGGCACGCTGCCCATTTCTGCTGGGCCGTTGCGCTGGATTGCAGCTTTGCGATGCAGTCTTGTTCTTCATCCGCCAGAAGACGTCCGGGGAGGGAGGCAAATGCGATTAGCGCCAGGATTGGAATGAGGAGAGTCGCTTTCATGGGCAGAAATATTTGGTGGTTCAGGTTCCTCAGACTCTCCAAGGCGCCCGCGGCGCGTACGAACAGAGCCGGTTGGCTTCCGGGTCATTCACGAACTCGCTCTTGACGGGGTCCCACTTAACGGCGCGTTGGAGGGCAAGGGCGATACCTCCCACCAGGAGCGCGTTGATCGTGTAAACCGCTGTTTCGGGTTCACAAATGGTCGGCCGTCGCGTTCTAATGCAGTCCAGGAAATTCCCGGAATGGCTATCGGCGTGATAGACCCGGGTGTCATCGGGCCGCAACGGTTGTTTCAGGATGCGGGCCGGGTAGGAGGCGATGTTCCCTCGATCGACAGCGATCCTGCCTTCGGTGCCCACGAAGCAAGCCCCGCCATCAGGCCCGATGCGCTCGCCTGGATAACCCTGGGAATGGACGATGACACCATTGCTATAACGGTAGTGGACCTGCCCATTCTCATAATGTGCTTCAAGGGGAGCCTTCACGTCAGGGTTCACCGTCCATTGGATGATGTCATAATGATGGGGACCCCAATTAACGTCGCCGACGAATAGGCCTGGGATTGTTTGATGGACTTCGCCCGCATACGGCCTGTAAGGCAAAGGTCCCAGCCACATGTCCCAATCCAATCCATTTGGAGTTGGCATTTCCCGCTCGGAGATCCATTCCGAAGGATAAAGAGCGCCAGGCGGGCAGTAAGCGTAAACTTCCTTGAGTTGCCCGATGCGTCCGTTGCGGATCAATTCGCAAGCTATCCGGAATTTACCGCCGTACTCGGATCGTTGTTGAGTGCCGGCCTGGTAAATACGGCCGTATCGCTTGCTCGTTTCGATGATGGCGCGGCCTTCGCGCAGGGTGATGGCCACGGGCTTTTCGCAGTAAACATCTTTCCCGGCGCGCATGGCCATCGTTGCCATGATTGGAGCCCAATGATACGGCACGGCAATCAGCACGGCATCGATATCGGGACGGGCCAGGACCTCGCGAAAGTCATTATAATCCTTTACCCCGGTGTAGTTGGCCTGGCCCAATTCCCGGGCGTACATTTCATTACAGCGTTGGCGCGCGCTTTCGCGATGTGGCTGGTTGACATCGCAAACGGCGAGCACTTGAATGTCTTTGCGCGCGACGTAACCGCCCGGCACATAGGTCCACGCCCCGCCCAACAAATGACCTGTGCCCTGTCCGCCCAAACCGATGAAACCCATGTTGATTCGCTCACTGGGCGGAACTGAGCCGCCCAGGCCCAGGGCGGAGCCCGGCACGAGCAGCGGCGCGGCAACGCCCGCGGTGGCGGCCGCGGCTGCTTTGAGAAAGTTGCGACGAGAAATCGCCTTTTCACTTCGAGGGTTGAATCGCATGGTTCGTTTATAGCGCGTTGCCCCGCAGAGCTAAAGCCCCGAGTCGATGTCACTTCGGGTGCAAGCCCAGACGGCGTTTTCTAGGCGCAGCCGCTTAAAAGTCAAAACACCTGCGGACTTGCCAGAAAATTGGCATTCGCGCATACCTCTGGGATGGCGCTCATCCTGGTGGTTATATTGGTGGCACTCACTTTTGAATTCATCAATGGGTTCCACGACACTGCCAACTCAATCGCCACGGTTGTCTCGACGAAAGTTTTGACGCCGCGTCAGGCTATCCTGCTTGCCGCGTCCACCAACTTGATTGGCGCGCTTTGGGGAACGGCGGTCGCCAAAACAATCTCCTCCGGCCTGATTGACGCTGAGCGGGTTTCGATCACTTCAGGTGTGATCATTTGCGCACTCCTCGGGGCAATTTTCTGGAACCTCATTACCTGGTGGGCAGGCCTGCCATCGAGCTCCAGCCACGCGCTCATTGGCGGTCTTTGCGGGTCCGCCCTGGCCGCCTCTCACCACGATTGGAAGGTCATTGTTTGGGCTCAGCCTAGCTCAAAGCATTGGTGGCTCGGAAAGGGACTGCTATGGAAAGTGCTGGTGCCAATGGTCACCTCTCCCATTGCCGGCCTCATCCTCGGGTTCATCGTCATGGGGCTTTTGTATGTTGTTTTCCAAAACGCGCGTCCGCTCAGGGTGAATCGGTTTTTCGGCGTTGCGCAGATGTTCAGCGCGGGAGCGATGGGGCTCATGCACGGGACGAATGATGCTCAGAAAACAATGGGCATAATCGCCCTGACTCTTCTGGGCGCAACCAAAGTCGGTCAGCTCAGCGATTTGCCCGCCTGGCTCTCTTTTCTTTATACGCCCGAACCCAAGGTTCACCAGGACTTTGAAATTGCGCTTTGGATTAAGGTAACCTGCGCGTTGACGATGGCCGCTGGTACTGCAGTGGGAGGCTGGCGTATCATCCGGACCTTGGGCCATCGCATGGTGAAGTTGCATCCGATCAACGGGTTCGCCGCCGAGACCAGTTCCGCGGCCGTGATTGCTGTGGCCACGCAACTTGGAATTCCAGTGTCTACCACCCATAACATCTCGGCCGCCATCATGGGAGTTGGCGCCGCCAAGCGCCTGAACGCAATTCGCTGGTCGGTTGTGGAACGAATCCTTTGGGCCTGGGTTTTTACGATCCCTGTCAGCGCAACCGCTGGCTACCTGTTGCAGCGAGGCTCTAACCTGTTCAAGCACTGACCTCAAAATGTGTAGGGCCCATCATTTTTTCGCTAACAAAGTGGTGATCCTTGGAAAGGGAGCCACGTCATTGCTTTTCGAGATATTCCTGGCTTTAACCGCCCTGGTTTGCGGTCACAACGCGCTCGGCGCCGAATCCCCCTCAGCTGTGCCCGGCAAGCCCGCCGAACCGAAATTCTCCATACCCGGTGGGCTGTATACGAATTCAGTGACCGTGGAGCTATCAGCTAGGAACCCCTCAGAAATCGTGCGTTACACCACCGACGGGTCGGAGCCGACGGATTCCTCGACGCAATATTCCGGGCCCATCCAGATCTCGGAACCGACTCTGTTGAGGGCAAAAGTATTCGGTCCCAATTCTCTGAGCGGCGACAGTGTTATGGAATCGTACACGTTCGCCGATCCTGGTCTCGCGAGTTTCAGTTCGAATTTGCCGCTCATTATTCTGAACACCTTTGGCGAGCGCGTGCCGTATGGGCAAAAAATTCCCGTGGCCGCTCGTTTTGTGGAAGCCGGGACAGGGCGCAGCAGGGTGCTGGGACCGCCAGATTTCGAAGGAATCGGCGAGATCAATGTCAGGGGACATACCTCGTTGCGATATCCAAAGCACTCCTATCATTTTCAAACCAGGAAGGGAGCGCGCGGATCGCAAAAGGTCTCAATCTTGGGTTTTCCAAAGGAATCGGATTGGGTGCTCTACGCGCCATACCCGGACAAAACTTTGATCCGCGACGTGCTTGGGTACGAGCTTAGCAATCAAATCGGCAGGTACGCCGCGCGAACGAGGTTGGTCGAGGTTTTCCTGAACCAATCACGCGGTAAATTATCGCAGCGCCATTACCTGGGCGTTTATGTGTTTGAAGAAAAAATCAAGCGCGGCAAAAACCGCGTGGATGTCCAAAAACTGACGCCGCAAGACAACTCCGAACCAAATATTTCCGGCGGATATATTCTCAAAAAGGATCACTTCGACATGGTGGACAATCCTGACGAAAGCATTCCGATCCTCGGTGGTTCCGGGCGCAGAAAAGAGTCATCGTTCCGCTCGAGTCATGGCACCACCTTGTATTACGTTGAACCCAAAGGCGACGAAATCACCAGCGAGCAACAGGCCTGGGTGCGAGATTATATCAACAAATTTGAGCGCGCGCTTTATGGGGACGACTTCATGGATCCGAAAACAGGTTACGCGGCTTATATCGATCCCGGTTCGTTCATCGATCACCACCTCCTGGTCGAATTCTCCAAGAACATCGATGGGTTCCGTTTCAGCACATTTTATTACAAAGACCGTGGAGGCCGGCTCAACATGGGCCCGATTTGGGATTGGAACCTGAGTTTCGGCAATGCCAATGCCCGCGACGGCTTCAATCCGCAGGGGTGGTATTGGACCCAACTCGATGACCACCAATACTCCTGGTTCCGGCGCTTATTTGAGGATCCGGATTTTGAGCAACGCTATGTGGATCGCTGGGGCGAGTTGCGCGCCAATCAGTTTGCCCTTCCGAAAATCCTGGGCCGAGTCGATGAATTGGCCGCCCAGCTCAAGGAAGCGCAGGAGAGAAACTTTCGGCGCTGGCGCATCCTGGGGCGAAACGTGTGGCCCAATGCTTTTGTCGGCCAGAGCTTCGAGGAGGAGATCGCTTTTATGAAGGAGTGGATTCGGCGGCGCATTGAATGGATGGACCAGGAACTCTTGTACCCGCCAACCTGTTCCTTGCATGCGGGAACAGTTAAGAGTGGCTCGAAACTGGAGTTGCGGGCCCGCACGGGAAGAGTCTACTACACCCTGGATGGAACCGACCCGCGAGCCCCCGGCGGGAATTTTTCCCGTTCCGCAAAACCGTACAAATCGGGCATCGTATTGGATCAAACCACCACAGTGTTTTCGCGTGTTTTGGACGGCGCCCGCTGGAGCTACCCTACGATCGGCAAATTCGTAGTAGAGAAATCCACAGGCCCCTGAGTAGTCCTTTTGTAGGGTCTTTTGAGCGCCGCGTGCCTGGTCGGCGCGGCCTTCCTCACGCGGCTCGCAAGTTGGCGTGTTCCTCAAGCACTTCCGGTTCCAACGCCGTGCCCAGCCAAAGGCGCTCCAGAACAGGGTAAGCCGCAATGAGCGGCAAAACCATTACGGCTCCGACAATTCCGGCCAACATGCCTCCCACGACGAATCCCAGCAGCACTGCCAGCGTGGAAAGCTTAAGTTTATTTCCGTAAACTTTGGGCAGAATGAAGTAGTCCTCGAATACATGATAAGCGACATAGCAGCCAAGAACGATGAGCGCCGTTTGCGGCGAAACGGTTAGTGCCATTATTGAGACTCGTACAATAGAATGACATTTAGTTCTAGCCAAGCTGGATTGATTATGGTACTTTTCTGGCATGGCGAACAAACGAGATCACCAAAAGATGGAAAAGCGACGGCTGCGGGCGGCCAATATG
>DATGLT010000438.1:0-11350 GCA_035294005.1 Verrucomicrobiia bacterium | reverse complement strand
CCTCGCGATAAATCCTATCTTGCGCGCGTCCGGTGGCGGGCAGTTGGGCCGGTTCGCGGTACAACGGTTGTTGATCGCGTCCTGTTCTTGAAGGCTGCGCCTGTTCCGGGATCGTCGGTCTTCGTTCATTTCTCGTCTGTTCGAATTTGCGGCGAGCCTCATCCGGGACCCGAGTTTGCCTGACGAGTTCAGTGACTGGCCTGGCCGCGATGCGCGCCCCGGTTGCACGCTGGATAACATCAACCGAGGGGCCCTGGTTGAAAGCTATCTGGCGCCGAGCCCCGCCAATGTCCCGAGCCTCACGCCGGAATCCACCTACGGGACGGCTTCGCCGCAAAATCGCCGGATCGTTGTAAACGAACTCCCTTGGCTCAAGCCGGTCATGGAAGTGGTGCACGTCGACAAACAGGTACTCCGAATCCCGGACCGCGACACCTCCAGGTCCGCAGGGCGCCCATCCGATGTAGTCGGGGGCTTCTCTCCACGCCACCCACGCAGGCGCCCATTCGGTACCCGGTACCCAAACCCATCCGTAGACGGGGTCCAGGACCCAGTTCCCGTAATGATAGCAAGCCCACGCCCACGGGTCATCGCTCACCCAATACCACCCGGCATCCGTCCACTCCCAATGACCGATCTGGTAAGGACGCCATTCGGCCGAAACGGTGGCCGGACGCCAGCACCGGCCGTAACCACTCACGTCAACCCAGCCGCCGTAGGGCTCAAGTGGCCCGTAGAAATCTGTTGGGGAATTAATTTGTAAACCGGCAGAGACGTCTACCTGCGCTTGGGCTTGTGACTCAACACCGGCGACCAGCATCGAACCACCCACCAGGACCAGGGCTGCGGCCCGGATCATCCATCGCTCTTTGGCTTTCATAACCACCTAATATCCGATTGAAGCAAAAGCGAATCAGGGTAGTAAAAGTACCCTGCACCATGGAAAACACTGAGTAGGTAAAAAGGCTCATGGGGCTTACATGCATGCCCGCATCCGGGCAAAGCCCAGGTTCTAATGCCTCTCACGACCGAAAGAAAAGCTCTCGTCCCGAGTCATTACTCAGGCAGGGGCTTTCCGAGCGTCTCCGGCGCGAACCATAGGATTACCAATCCCAGCAGGTAGATCAGCGCAACTGCGCTGGCGGCTCGTCCAAACCCGCCGAGCACGGCGACAAGATACCCGGTCAGGAACGGCCCGCTTGCGGCCAGAACGCGCCCGACGTTGAAGCAAAAGCCGGCCCCGGTGCCGCGCAGCGAAGTCGGGTACAGCTCAGGAAGGTAAATGGCAAAACCTGTAAAGATGCCGTTGTTAAAAAAGCCAAGCAGTGGCAACAGGACCATCACATGCCCGTACGCGGCCGGCACCAGGAAGGTCGTCGGCAGCATCACCAAGCTACCGATGCACATCAACGCGAACACAGGCCTGCGCCCGAACCGTTCAGCGAGGGGTCCAAATGCAAGGTAGCCCGCAAGCGATCCGAAATTCAGCGAGATGGTCGCATAACTCACCGCAGAATTCAGCGCAGCCGAATCTCTGTGCGCCAAATCGGGCAGGGACCGAATAAGAGTGGGCGTCCAATTGGTGGCCCCCCACAGTCCAAACACCGCAACAAAAGCCAAACCTGAGCCGACGAGAGTTGAACGCAACAGTCCGGGGCTGAAAAGCGCCCGGATTCTTGCGAAGGAAGTCTCACGCGACTCAGGCGCCACGGCCGCGACTTTTGCCCAACGCGCGGGTTCTTTGACCCACAGGCGAACCAAAAGCGCGATCAGGGCAGGTCCAATTCCCACAACGAAAACGGGTCGCCACCCTGACTGTTTCAGCATCAGGCTGACCGCCGCCGCTAACAAGAAGCCCGCGGCCCACGCTGATTGCAATACGCCGGCCGCCCGCGCCCGCTTTGCTTCCGGCCAAACCTCGGCCACTAGCGCCGCTCCGGCAGCCCATTCGCCACCTATCCCCAACGCCGTCGCAAACCGGTACAGCGCCAGTTCCCACCACGTCCTGGATAATGCTGCCGCCCCGGTAAACCCAGCATATATGAGAATTGTCCAGAACAGGACTTTCGTACGCCCGAACCGATCGGCCAATACACCAAAAACCACCCCACCCAGAGCCCAGCCAATCAAAAATACTGAAAATATAATGCCCCCGTACCAACTGACTTTCTCCACAGAGGGTTCGATGCCGCCCGCTGGAAGAAGCTCTCGAAGCGCCGGTTGAAGAACCAGCGCGTAAATGGTCGAGTCCATCGAGTCAAAAACCCAGCCCAGCCATGCCACCGCGAGCACCAGCCATTGATACCCTGTAATTCGCTGTGGGACGCGCATCGAAACGCTTTTCTCACACGCAAAGAATGGTGAGTTTCTTTGGACCATGCGCCCCCAGGACCAGGATTCGTTCGATATCCCCGGTTCGGCTCGGGCCCGTGATGAAGGAAATAAAGCTGGGATAACTCGGAGGGTAGCTACGTTTGAGAAGTTCGAATCCTTCGGGCAGATCCCGTAAAAGCTGATCGCGTCGAGCCAACACCACATGATGCGGGGGTAAAATGGACAAAGCCCGGCCCCCGGCGCTGCGGCTAGTAACCAGGACGCTGCCGGTTTGCGCGATCAAGGCGTCGCATTCGGTTATGCCCACGTTGCAGGTTTCGAGGTCGGCGGCCTGGTAGGGTTGGTCGGTTCGGCAAATCGGCAGTTTCAATTCCCGGCACACGAGATCGGTCAACTGGCCCGAGTGACTCCCAACCTTGGTCCAGCGTTCCTCCTCGCGCAAAGATTGGATGCGCGCCAACAACTCATCCTTGCTCTCGAGCAAAGCGAATTGGGCTCTCAACATCGTTGCGTTGGATTTGAACAGCTCCAACTTTTCAGAGAAAGTTTCTCCTGCGAAAGGCAGCCACTGGCGGATTGGAGATGACTGCGGCCCGTGCTTTTCATCCTGTCGGTCCACGGCGGGCCCATGCCCCGGGTGAGGAGCTTCCGTGCGCAAAGCCTCGCGAATCCGGCCGAGTATCTTTTCCTTCTCCCCCTCGAAGCCCGAATGTTGATTTGCAGGTTGCATTGGACGAGACGAATCAAGGATCAAACACGCGGCTGACGTTCACGCCAATATTCCTTAAAAGTTTTTGGCGCTATCCGGGGCAGCTCCCGCGTGCGGGTCCATGCCCGGGCGGGGTCCAACGGTCCCCCTTTGACCAAAGTGTGCAAGGGCTGCAAGCAGCGCCCTAGTTGTTTGGCCAGGCGGTAAACCGCGGGACGATTCACCACAAAAGCAAAAAAGCGGTACGCCAGTCGCTCGCCGAAGCTCGGTTTTTGGCGGGAAGCGTTCCGGCGGTTCTGCAGCAAATGGTGATGCAAATCAATTTTGACGGGACAAGTTTGCGTGCACGCGCCGCAAAGAGAACTGGCGTACGACAAATGTTTCCAGTCCTGCAGCCCTCGGAGGTGTGGCGTCAGCACCGAACCGATAGGGCCGGAGTATGTGGTGCCGTAAGTGTGCCCGCCGACGTTTTTGAAGATGGGACAAACGTTCAGACAAGCTCCGCATCGAATGCAATGGAGCGCATCGCGTTGTTCCGGATCCGCAAGCAGCACCGTCCGCCGGTTGTCCAGCAGGATCACATGATACTCGGTGGGGCCGTCGGATTCGCCGGGCTGGCGTGGCCCTGAATAAAACGAGTTATAGCAGGTTAGAGGCTGGCCAGTGCCCATGGTCGCCAGCATCGGCAAAAACAGCGCCAGGTCCTCGAACCGTGGCAGGATTTTCTCAATGCCCAGCAAGGTAACCATTGTCGGGGGCAAGGCAGCCGTCAATCGCGCGTTCCCCTCGTTTTCGGTGATGGAAATCATCCCGGTTTCGGCGACGGCGAAATTTGCTCCCGTAAATCCGATGTCCGCCTCGATGTATTTGTGGCGGAGCACGCGCCGCGCGATCATGGTTAACTCTTCCGGGTTGTCGGTTGGGGCGCTGCCCAGTTCACGGGCGAAGACGTCGCTGATCTCGCCGCGCGTGAGGTGCATTGCCGGAAAAACGATGTGGTAAGGCGCTTCCCGCCGCAATTGAACGATAAACTCCCCCAGGTCGGATTCGACGACTTCAAATCCGGCATGGGCCAGGGCTTCGTTGAGATGCACTTCCTCCGAAGTCATCGCCTTGGACTTCACAATGCACTTGGCCTTCTTGTCCGCAATGATCCGGAGAATGATTTCTTTCGCCTGATCGCCCGTGCTGGCCCAATGCACCTTGGTTCCGCGAGTTTCCAAATTCGAAACGAATTGGAGAAGGTATTGGTCCAGGTGATTGACTGCGTCCCACTTTATTTGCGCGGCCGCCTGCCGCGCCGCCTGCCAGTCCTGGAATGCGTCCCGGGTCTTGTCGCGCACGGCCTCATATTTTCCAAGCGCGGTCTGAATGATGCTCCGATGCCGCAGGTCCGCAGATAACTGGCGGGCTTGGGTTTTAAATTGGCCGGAAGGCGCGCTCATGACTGTGCCAGGATTTCTGCCAAATGGATTGTCTTCATCTTGCTGCCCTGGCGGTCGAGCAGCCCCTGCAAATGCATCAGGCAACTGGAATCGTTTGAAACGATGTACTCCGCTCCAGTGCCGGCCGCAGCAGCGCAACGAACCTCGCCCATGGCCGTTGAAATCATCGGAAACTTTGCGGCAAAAGTGCCGCCGAATCCGCAACACGTTTTGTCCGGCATTTCGAGCAGAGCCAATTCACGCACCTGGGTCAACAACCGGCGCGGCTGGTCATGTGTCCCCAGTTCCCGTAAACCATGGCAGCCGTCATGGAAGGTCACTTTTGCGGGAAACCGGGCACCCACGTCCGTCACTCCCAGCCGATTCACCAGGAAATCCGAGAATTCGAAGCATTTGCCTGAAAGCCGACGCGCTGAGTCGGCAAGCGGTGTTCCGGCGAAAAGTTCGGGATAAAACACTTTGAGCATCGCCCCGCAGGATCCCGAACCAATCACAACCGCCTCAGACGCTTCGAGAGTTTTGAGCGTTTGGCCGGCAACGACCCGGGCTTCCTCCCAGTAGCCTGAATTGTAAGCGGGTTGTCCGCAGCAAGCCACCGCTTCCGGACAATCGACTTGATGACCCAAACGCTCCAGGACCTTGACCATGCTGATGCCGACATTCGGGAACATCAGGTCGACAAAGCATGGAACGAACAAAGTGATTTTCATCTGGCTGCGCGGCGGGAGCCCCTGTTTGCAGGCGCCTGGTCCCAGGGAATTTCCATCGCCACACGCTTGCGCGGACCATTAAGGATTTCAAGGCATTTCTATTCCTGGAATTCACACGGTTTGACCACCGGGGCTTTTTTTCGCAACCTAATCGCCATGGCGAATTCTTTTGGGCACCTTTTTCGCATCACCACCTTTGGCGAATCCCACGGCGGCGCAGTCGGGGTCGTGGTGGACGGCTGCCCGCCGCGCCTGGAACTCAACGAGGCCGATATCCAGCGAGACCTCGACAGGAGACGCCCGGGGCAATCCAAAATCACCTCGCCGCGCAAAGAACCGGACAAGATCGAGATCGTTTCGGGGATTTTCGAGGGCAAAACGCTTGGCACGCCGATTTGCATGTGGGTGCGCAACCAAGATGCCCGCCCGGAAGCTTACGAGGAAATGGCGACGAAATTTCGCCCCTCCCACGCCGATTACACGTACCAGGCCAAATACGGAATTCGCAATTGGCAAGGAGGAGGCCGCAGCAGCGCGCGCGAGACCATCGGCCGAGTGGCCGCGGGGGCCATTGCCAAAAAGCTTTTGAAGAAACGTTACGGAGTCGAAGTGCTCGCCTTTGTTCAGCAGGTTCAGCAAATCGGATGCGATGTGGATATCGAGAAAGTCACGGCGGAGGCGATTGAATCGAATATCGTTCGTTGCCCTGACCCTGCGGCAGCCCAGAAAATGATTCTCCTTATAGAAGAAATGCGCAAAGCGGGCGACACTGTAGGCGGCCTGGTAACAGGAATCGCCCGCAACGTTCCGGCCGGCTGGGGCGAACCCGTTTTCGACCGGCTCGAAGCGGATCTCGGGAAAGCGATGTTGAGCCTTCCCGCTTCCAAAGGGTTTGATGTTGGTTCCGGGTTCGACAGCATTCAATACACCGGAAGAGAGCACAACGACCCGTTCCGCTCACGTGCCGGCAAGGTTTATACACCGTCAAACCGTTCCGGGGGCATCCAGGGCGGGATTTCAAATGGCCAAACGATTTACTTCAGGGTTGCTTTCAAGCCGGTGGCGACCGTCATGCACGAACAGGACACGGTCGACGTGGAGATGAAAAACACGACCTTGACCGGGCGCGGGCGTCACGATCCGTGCGTTCTCCCCAGGGCAGTGCCAATGGTGGAGGCAATGACCGCGCTCGTATTGGTCGATCACGCTTTGCGTCAAAAAGCGCAAAACGAGTGAGCTAGCGGGTTCCCAGGCCGCCGGAAGCACCGATCAACCGCTCATACCATTCGATTACTTGCGGACCAAAAAATATCCAAACGGCCGTTGCCATCGCGATGTAAGGCCCGTACGGCAAACGTGCCTGGCGCCGCCCCAGGGCGATGAGCAACAGGCCAACCACCGAGCCAATGGCCGAACTGAGCATTAAAGAAAAAATCACTGCCTTCCATCCAAGGAAAGCCCCAATCGCTCCCATGAATTTTACGTCGCCGAACCCCATGGCTTCCCGGGGCAGCACGATTTGAGAGCTGACCGCTTCGAGGCAGGCAACGCTTTCGGGGTTGAACTTCTCGTCGTCGATCTGCAGCAAAGAGGGACTAAGCCGCACGACCACGTTCTTATAACAGCGATCGACCAACTCGACGGTACGGGCTTTCAGCACGATGGCGTCGGATTCTCTATAGAATAGCTCCTCGTAAGGGATCGATTTGTCGGGTAGTTCTACCGCCGTTTCCGTAAAAACGATCTTGGTCTCCTCGGGCAGGGGCAGTTTTTGCCTGCCAAACGCCAGCTTGCCCAATCGAACGATGAGATAAATAACCCCCGCGCCCGTGGCCATGCCGAGCAGGCTTTGTTTGAGCGATTCCGATACCCCGGCCTCGCCGTGAATTGCCGGCACGAAAAAGGAAAAAGCAAACCCGGCCACCATTCCGCCGATGGTAATTTCATCGGGAATAATAAGGTGTTCGAAGTCGATAAAAGTCGCTGCGATCAGCCCAGCCATCACCAGGCACATGACCAGCGCCAAGCCGGGTGACTCCAATCCGAATCGGAGCCAGCAGCCCAAAAAGACGACCCCGGTAAGCAATTCAACCAGGAAGTACCGCGCGGCGATGGGCGCGCCGCAATTGCGGCATTTGCCCTGCAAATACAGCCACGTCGCGAGGGGAACGTTCAGGTACCATGGAATTGAGTACTTGCAGTGCGGACAATGCGAGGGCGGAGAGACAACGCTTTGGCCCAGCGGCAAGCGATGAATGCAAACATTGAGAAAACTCCCCACCATGCAACCAAACACAAAGACTGCCACGGACCAAAAATGAAACGGTACCGCTGCCCAGACCGCGGGATCGAAAGTGCGGGAGAACGTCATCAATTCAAACACGACCGGCCGTTTTTCAGCCCACAAGCGGGAAGGCCCGGTTCAGTTTCCATACACATTCCGTTCAAGGGCGCGTCTCATCACCGGCAGCGGGGCGGCTCGGCCGGACCATATCTCGAACGCGCGGGCGCCTTGAAACAAGAGCATTCCGAGGCCGTTGGCCACCCTGGCACCAGCCTCACGAGCCTGGCGCAGCAGCAACGTCTCAGCGGGACGGTAGATCATATCGTAAACAGCCGAAGTCTTTGTGATCGAAAACGCCCCGGGGTCGAGCGGCAAAGCGTCTTCCGGTTTGAGTCCCACAGAGGTGGCATTGATAACCAGGTCGACCGGCTTGTCCGGGTACCCCAGGACTACCGGCACCTCCGGCCAAAGGCGTTTAATTTCCGCGGCAACGGCTTCCACCTTCGACCGTGTCCGGTTCACCAGGAAAAGTTTTGAAACCCTCTCCGAAGCGATCTTGAGCGCAGCCGTGCGCCCTGCCCCGCCCGCCCCGAGCAACAACACCGTGGCTCCAGCCAACTTAACCTTTAAATCTTCGCTGAGGGCCTGCACCAGGGCATCGGCGTCGGTGTTGAACCCGTGCGAGCGCACTCGCCCCGGTATTTCATCCAACTCCGATATAGGGCGCCAATGGCCCGACCCGTCCTCGGCTTCGAAGCGGATGGTATTCACCGCCCCCCACGCGCGGGCGGAGGCATCCAAAACATCGACCATGTCCATCGCCAAAAGCTTGTGCGGCACCGTCAGGTTCAACCCGACAAATTTCATGGCCATGGCGCCCGCGATCGCCTGGGATAGCTGTTCCGGACGCACCTCGAAAGCCAGGTACCGCCAATCCAGGCCGAGAGCGGCTATAGCCGCATTGTGCATCGCCGGCGAAGCCGAATGGCGGATCGGGTGCCCGAACACGGCGCAAAAACGCGTCCGCGCTGAGATGGGTTCCGCCGGCTCAAACACGCCGTGTTTATAGGCCAGATCAAGGGCACTTCAAAGAGCAATTATTCAAACCCGAGTTCGAGCGGGTCATCACAAACTTCGAGCAGCTGGTCACAATAATCCCCGAGCGAGGGGCTTATTGTGCGACGATGCGCCGAAATTAATGTGGCCTATGAACCCGAAACAAGAAGTTCCCGCGTGTCACCGGTCAGCATTGAGCCGACCGCGTTTCACAACCCCTGTCAAGAAGTCTGGCCAATCCGGCTGCCGCCGAGCTCAGCGACGCACAAATGCCGCAGAGCAAACACCTGATCTGCACCGCCTGCCGTACTACGATAAACGGACGACCTGGTTCGAGTTGAGCGCATTCCTTGGCCTGATCATCACCTCCGCGGCGCTTATCCTATTGACGGTGGTTGACGCGGGAAGATTCGCCCAGAACCGGAATGAAGTCGCCCGCCGGCTGGCCCAACCGTCAACCGGCGTACTGGCGCTTACAACCAACTCGCCAGGCTCAACCAATCTGACCAGTTCACAGCCTCGACATCCGCAACCTGCCGGCGAAAGCTCTCGCGCAAATCTTTTCCCCGTGCCAAAATCCTGAAATGGGCAACACCTGCACGAAAATCCGGCCCTGGCTCCTCATTGGGATTTTATTCGGCTTGTGCAGTCTGCTGGCGGGTTTATCGATTATACAAGGCTATGTCTGTGACATTGGCACCGAACAACAAAAATTGCTCGGGTCGATGGTTCGGCAGGAGCTCAAGGGCTGGTACGCCATCGGCCTGGTCTCGATAGCCGTGATCTGGTTCGCGGCACGAAATCCACCCAGGCCTGGAGCGATTGGGCGATGGCTTTGTTTACACCTGGCAATGGCATTGGTCTGCTCGGCCGGATATTCGGTCCTGACCTCGGCATTGGTAGCCGGCGAACGGTCCGTGATGCACCCGGGCGAGATTCTCACCTTTTCTTACCTGATCGGGAAATACTGGCCGCATTACCTGATATGCTATCTGATAGTCTATTGGATCGTCGTGGTCGCCCAACTCGGGTGGCATTACTACAATCGATATCGCGAGCGGGAAGTTGAAACGGCACAACTTCAGCGCGAGCTGGTCGAAGCGCGCCTGGAGGCGCTTCGAATGCAGCTGAACCCCCATTTTCTGTTCAACACGCTCCACGCGGTGTCCGCCCTCATTCACGAGAATCCCAACGCGGCGGATCGAGTCGTGGCTCGTCTCAGCGAATTACTGCGACTGAGCCTGGACCAGACAAAGCCCCAGGAAGTGCCCCTTTCAGAAGAGTTGGCCTTTCTAGACCGATACCTGGAAATCGAGCAAATGCGCTTTGCCGAGCGGTTGAAAGTGGAGAAGACCATTTCCAAGGACGTGCAGAACGCGCTGGTGCCTTATCTCATCCTCCAGCCAATCGTGGAGAATGCGATTCGACATGGGATAGAGCCCCGGGAAGATCTCGGGCTTCTTCAAATCAGCGCCGACCACAAAGACGGCCGGCTGTTCTTGCGCGTCCGCGATAACGGGTATGAATCCACCGCAAAGGCCGCCCAGGCCGCCCCGGAAGGCATCGGGTTGTCCAACACGCGCTCGCGGCTTCGGCACCTGTATGGGGATGATTTCCAGTTCGAACTGGCGGCCGATAACGGTTGCGGTTTAGAGGCGCGGATGGAAATCCCTTTTCACACGCGAAACGGGAACGGAACCGCAACCAACGGTTAACGCGTGCACTCGAGCGCCCAGGCGAAGGACTTTAGAACCCCGGCCGCTATGCTAGCGTCCGGTTGAACATAGGAGCTCGTTATGGCCGGCGAATCGAAAATTCGAGCGCTCATTGTCGACGACGAAACACCCGCCCGGGCGCGAATTCGTCAGCTGCTTAAACTGGAACCCGATTTTGTCGTCATTGGCGAGTGCTCGAACGGGGGACAGGCCGTCGAGGCAATTTGCAAGCAGCGCCCGGACCTTGTCTTCCTCGACGTGCAAATGCCGCGGCTCAGCGGTTTGGAAGTCTGCCGCCAGGTAGTGGCAGCCGGAGCGGAATTGCCGGTAACTATTTTCGTCACGGCTTTCGACAGCTACGCCCTCAACGCGTTTGAAGTCCACGCTGTCGACTACCTCCTAAAGCCCTTTGACCAGGAACGCTTCGGCGGTGCTCTTGCCCACGCGCGCAAGCAACTTTCGCGTTCGCAACAGGTGGACATCCAATCGCGCCTGGCCGCGGCACTCGAAGACCTCACACCCGGGGCCGTCAAACCCGGTCGCCTCGTCTTTAAGGAAAACGGCCGGATTATCTTCGTGCGGCCCGAATCCATCGATTGGATCGAAGCGGATGGAAATTACGTCCGGATCCACACCCAGGACGGTTCGCATTACATTCGCGAGACTCTGGCCGCTCTCGAATCTCAACTTTCGCCTGGCAACTTTCTTCGCATCAGCCGCTCCAATATAGTCAACCTGGATCGCATCAAAGAACTGCAACCGCTGTTTTACGGGGACTACACTGTAATTCTCCATAACGGCTGCAAGCTGAGCATGAGCCGCAGCTACAAAGATCGGTTGGAATCGATTTTCCAAAAGAGGCGCTGACCTTCGCCCGTGCGTCCAATCTCACCCTGGTATCAAATCCAGCCTTGGCCAGTCCTTCGGTTCGATGCTCAAAGCGGCATCCGAGCCAGATCTTAGCCTGGCAATCCAAGACTCGGCCAACCCTGAGACTTGCCGCAACTCCAACGAATAGTAAGTCAACGGGTACGATTCAATGTTGGCTCGCGCCAATTTAAAAAGGGCAATCGCGGGATCACGACGACCTTTTTGCA
>DATGLT010000437.1:0-18586 GCA_035294005.1 Verrucomicrobiia bacterium | reverse complement strand
CAAACAGGTACCAAAGGATCGTCACCAGCCCGGTAATGCCAAGGCATTGGGCGAGCACGGACAGAACGTTCTTTCGACGCACAAGGCCGCCGTAAAACAACGCGAGTCCGGGCAGAGTCATGAAGAGCACCAGGGCGGCGCTGGCCATCATCCAAGCGTTGTGCCCGGGGCCGGGGCCGGGGACCTTTGAGACGGTGTTGGTGTCGGCATTGCGCGAGCCGTTGTTGACGTACGCTTCAAGATCTTCGAGGCGCTGTTGAATCGATCGCTCGGGTGGAGGCGCGGCAGCTCCAGCGCTTTGCAGCGCCGGGCCGGACAAAAAAATGGCATATAGCAAGCCAGACACAAGGAATAGCTTTCTCATTCTCGGGGTTCTCTATTTTTTTTGGGGTGGTTAGTTGTTCAGTTCAGACGGCTGAAACTCCTTTCTCCTCCGTTCGGATCCGGACCGCCTCGTCGATCGTCGAAACGAAAACCTTTCCATCGCCAATTTTTCCCGTTTTAGCGGTCTTAACAATGGCCTCCACGGCTTCGTCCAACTTCTCGTCCGGAATTACTATTTCGATTTTGATCTTCGGCAGAAAATCGACCGTGTATTCACTACCTCGATAAATTTCGGTATGGCCCTTTTGGCGCCCGAAACCTTTCACCTCCGTCACAGTCATTCCCTCGATGCCGATTTCACCGAGGGCATCTTTCACTTCCTCAAGCTTGAATGGTTTTATAATGGCTTCGATCTTCTTCATCTCGTTTTGGGTTTAAGCGGTAACTTGTAACCGTGAGAACGCGACACAGCCTCCAGCAATGCGGTCCCCGCGATGACGCACCGGGCAGATGCACCCTTCGTGCCAAAGCTTGGATTTGAGCCTGTATTAACAGCTCAAGTGTTTGTAGATTAGTTACTTGTGATAAATCAGAAGAAACGATCGAAAGGGGATTTGCTGCTCAGTTTCGATCAATGTGGGCATAAATGGCCACACTTCCTGTTCAACGGAGAGAACCGCGAAACCGTTTCGGAAGCTGAGTTTTCCCGAGATTTGCTGGGTCAAATCTCGACCTGCATCCCTAGTTCAACGACGCGATTGGCCGGAATGCGATAAAAGGAACTGGCAGCCTGGGCGTTGCGGGACATGAGTGCGAAAAGCCATTGGCGCCATCGCGCCATGGATACGGAGCGGTTGGGAACGAGCGTTTCCCGGCTGAAGAAAAACGTGGTCTTGTTCAGATCCATAGGTTCGCCGACGAGATTGGCGGATTTCAGAAGCTCGGGAATATTTGGCTCCTCCATGAAACCATAATGGGCGATCATGCGCTGAAAGCCTCCACCCAGGTCATCAACCTCAAGGCGTTTCTCGGAGCTGACTTGCGGTACCTCGTCGGTCAAGACCGTCAGGATGATATTGCGTTCATGAAGCACCTTGTTGTGCTTCAAATTATGAAGCAGGGCGATCGGTGTGCCTTCGGGGTTTGCGGTCATGAACAGGGCGGTGCCGGGCACACGCGGCAGTCTTTTGGTTGTTTCGATGCTGTCGAGGAACATCTCCAGAGGCATGGATGATGGCCCCAGTTTGGCCCAGACCAATTGGCGGCCCTTTTTCCACGTGGCCATGAGAACGAAGATAACGAAGCCCAGCATCAAAGGCACCCAGCCGCCGTTAAGAACCTTGATCATGTTGGCCGCAAAGAAAGCTCCTTCAACAATCAGAAACAGTCCGCAGACGACTCCGGCCTGAAGCACGCTCCAACTCCAAAGCCGTCGCGATGCAAAGAAGAACAGTACAGTTGTTGAAAGCATCGTTAAGGTTACCGCGATGCCGTATGCCGAGGCCATGTTGGTGGAAGATCGAAACCCGAGAACCAGAGCGATGCAGGCCACCATCAGGGCCCAGTTAACATGAGGCAGATAAATCTGCCCACGTTCGTGGGACGAGGTGTGCTTGACCACCATCCGCGGCAAATAACCCAACTGGATCGCCTGAATAGTAAGCGAAAACGCGCCGGAGATGAGGGCTTGCGACGCGATGACAGTGGCCGCGGTGGAAAGGCCAACGAGCAGATAAAGCGCCCAATGAGGCGCCAGCAAAAAAAACGGATTTTCTATCGCGGAAGGATCGCGCAGCAGGAGCGCTCCCTGTCCAAGGTAATTCAGAAAAAGGCCGGGCAATACGATGAAGAACCAGGCAAGCCGGATGGGCCGGGTTCCAAAGTGGCCCACGTCAGCGTAAAGGGCCTCCGCGCCGGTAACTGCCAGGAAAACCGAGCCCAGGACGATAAACCCGTCCCATCCGTGCAGGGCCAGGAAATCAACTCCGAGCCACGGATTGAGCGAAAGCAGAACCTGATGGTTATGATAGATCTCGCTAAGACCCAGCAAACCAATCGAGGCGAACCAAAGGACCATGACCGGCCCGAACACTGCCCCGACACTGCCCGTGCCGCGGCTTTGGGCAGCGAACAGGATAATCAGCGTCAAAATCGTCAGAGGAATGACGAAAGGCTCAAATGCCGGGGTCGCCACCTTAAGTCCCTCGATCGCGCTGAGCACGGAAATGGACGGCGTTATCATTCCATCGCCGTAAAGCAAGGCGGCCCCGAAGACCCCCAAACCGATCAACAACGCGCGACGACGCCCCGTGCCTTTTGAACGTTTTGGGAACGTCAGGGCCATCAGCGCCAGGATGCCCCCTTCACCCTTATTCGTCGCCCGCAAAACAATGGCGAGGTACTTGAGCGAAACGATCAGCAGCAGCGACCAGAAAATCAGAGAGAGAACGCCGAGAACGTTTTCATGCGTCGGCGGCATGGGATGGGCTCCCGCGAAACATTCACGCAGAGCATACAGCGGGCTGGTTCCTATGTCGCCATAGACCACCCCGAGGGCTCCCAAAGTCAGCAGTGCCAAACGTCGGCCACAGGCCGGACTGGAATTCATAGACTCGAACCGAACGGCGCGCAGTCTATGGACAATGGGCTGTTTGATTCAATGACGTTGTTGCACCCGGGGACGGGCAGCAGCTGGGGCCTTCAACCCGTGTTTTCGCCGGTTTGCCGTTGTTTTTAGGCAGCCGTGCGCTGCGAGGCCTGGCTCGAGTCTCAAAAGCGCCTTTACTCTCTCTGAGTGGCGAGGTGAAGAAAAGCCGGCCCAGGCGCAACGGAGATCACGGGTGACCAATTCGGCGCTGAACCAGTCGGCGATACAGAACGTAGCCGTAGCCCATGACCACGCCGGCGGAAAGCCACCATTGAGTCCCATCTTTGAAAAGCAAAGGGCAAACAATTTGGATAGCTACCAGCACGACCAGTAGGTACGCGACCCGGGTCATCGACCCAGGCATCACGGCCCAGCCACTGGCCAAATCCCCACTTTGCTGGCGTCGTTCGTTGCGGCGCAACGCCAGGTTCTGGATGATCCCAAAAAAATAACCAATGCCGCCTCCGGCAGCGACCGCCAACAGAATCAGGAATGTGTTCATAAAAGGTAATGTCATGTACTTAAAAGGGTTCTCTCACGAGGGAAGCTGCGCGAGAGGTGAACTCTCTCGCGCAGCCCGTCGCATTAGTTGATCAGGGACACCTCACTATGCGCTGATCGCGGTTTGGGACCGCTTGGTCGCGTATGGTTCGCCTTTGATCATGGGAGTTTCTGATTGCTTGTCCATGACAACACCGGCGTATCCGGGAACGCCCATCTCCGGCACATCAAGGCCTTCGATCTCGACGTCGTGAGATACTCGATTTCCTACCAGCTTCTCACCGATGTAATAGACCACCAATGAGAGGCCTGCCAAGGTAACGAAGCAGGTGGTCACACCAATCAACTCCGCCCAGAACTGGCCCATGCCGCCACCGTAAAAGAGGCCCCGCACGGTTCCTGGTACAGCGTTCCACCCGTCACCGTAGGTGCCATCCGCAAACAGTCCGAGGGAAAGGCATCCCCACGCGCCGTTAACGCCGTGAACCGAGATGGCGCCGACGCAGTCGTCGATTCCGATCTTGTCAAAGAAGAACACCGACTCGACAACCAAAATACCAGCGATTGCCCCCAGGATAGAAGCTCCGCCGGCGCTGACGAATGCGCAGGGGCAGGTGATGGCCACCAATCCGGCCAACATGCCGTTGCACATCATGGACGGATCGGGCTTCTTAGTCCGGACCCACCACATCCACAAGGTGGCCGCCAAAGCGCCCGTGGCAGAAGCGAGCATGGTATTCACGGCAACCACCGCGATGCGTAGATCCGTTCCGGCAAGGCTCGAGCCCGGGTTAAACCCGAACCAACCAAACGCCAGAATGAATGTGCCGAGCATCACCATCGGAACGTTGTGAGGGATGATTGGATGGACCAACTTGCCCTTTTCGTCGTACTTCCCGTAACGGGGACCAATCAACCAGGCGAAGATGAGCGCAATGACGCCGCCTTGCATGTGGACGACTGAAGACCCGGCGAAGTCCACATGGCCATGACCGAGGCCCGGAAAATTCGCTCCGAGATTAGCCAGCCATCCACAGCCCCAGACCCAATTGCCGAATATCGGATACATGATCGTGCCGATGAAGCAGCCGTAGATCATGAACGCCGAAAATTTCCAACGCTCAGCTGTTGCCCCGGTTGGGATGGTAGCGGTGGTGTCCATGAACACCATTTGGAAGAGGAACAACGCGAACGCGGCGGTGTCGTAGCCGGCGCCCTGAAGCAGGAAGCCTTTCGCGCCCAATAACCCAAAGAACTTGCTGCCGATGTGGAAACCCAGTTCATGATTCAGGCCCGCATAACCGCCCATGGTCGCGATGCCTCCATTATTTGGGCTGGCCGGATCAGCCATCCCTCCAAACATGAAAGCGAAGCCGCACAGGTAAAATCCAAGCATGCCCATAGGATAGATCATGAAGTTCATCGACATGGTGTGACTGGCATTCTTCGCGCGGCACAATCCAGTCTCTACCAATGCGAACCCGGCTTGCATAAACATGACCAGGAACCCGGTGACGAGTGTCCACATGAAGTTGATCGCCACGCGATTGTGGCCGACCGAATCGGACAACTTCACTGCCAACGGTTCGAGCTTGGCTTGGGCTGTGTAATCGTCAAAGGCCTTCTTGGCGTCATTGTAGGCTTTGACCTTGGCTGGATCTTTCTTGTCCTGGTCGCTCAAATCCGCAGGCGCCGTGGTGACAAAAGCGCCGGCCGGTGATTGAGCGTCAACGGACATGCCGGTTGCCGTTCCCGCCGGATCGGGCTTGGGCCCTGTGTCCGCCGCCGGCGCGTTAGTCGCCGCCGCCGCCGTCATTGCCGACGCATTAGTGTCCTCCGCACGCAGGCTGGCGAGGCTACACGCCCCCAACACTGCTATTACAAACAACATTTTCTTCATCATGTTTTCTCTTGATTGGTTTTTTGCTGGTTCCCCGCTGTTAAACAGCTTTTTCTCCTTTTTCTTCGGTCCGAATGCGAATCGCCTCCTCTACATTGGTCAGGAAGACTTTGCCGTCCCCGATCTTTCCGGTTTTTGCTGCTTTGACAATCGCCTCGACGGCTCCTTCGGCCTGCTCGTCGGGGACGACCATTTCAATCTTAAGCTTGGGCAGGAAGTCCACCGTATACTCGCTGCCTCGGTAGATTTCGGTATGGCCTTTTTGCCGGCCGAAGCCCTTGCACTCAGTCACAGTCATTCCGGAAATCCCGATGCTGCCGAGAGCATCCTTGACCTCCTCTAATTTGAATGGCTTAACGATCGCTTCGATTTTCTTCATTTTTGGTTTGGTTCATTGGAAAGTTCCGACGCTGCGCGGCCGGCATTCGCCGGTCGAGGAAACGCAACTTGGGTTCTCTTTCCAATCCGCTGGCGGGCTTGTTTTGCTGGTAAATACCCACGGTTTGAGGCGTTTAGCAGTCGAAATGCCACTAATGGGGCGTCCAAAGTAAAACCCAGCATTCTCAGGCATTTATGTATTTTTAATTTTTTTTAGACTTATTTTAATAATACATTTACACCTATTTCGTTGTAGCCTTTTAACCACCCAGCAAGTTATTGAACAACACCCTCGCCTCAGGAACAGGCTCGCAACCGGCCGCGTCTTGTGAGATGGATCACGTGGACGAAATGCCTCCCGCTCCATACAAGCCCTGGGTTGAGTACGCCGCGGCCCTTGGGACCTTTGCCGGGGTTTCGCTGCTGAACCTATGGCTCCAAAGCTGGATCGGTTATCAAGCGATCGCGCTGGTTTACCTGCTGGCCGTCGTGCTGCTGGCGCTTTTCGTCGGGCGCGGCCCTATCCTCTTCGGGACGGTGCTTACAGCGTTGGGGTGGAGCTTCATCTTCGCTCCTCCGCGCTATTCCTTCCATATTGGAAGCTTTTACGACAAGATGATGTTCGCGATGTACTTCATTGTTGCCCTTACGGTAGCGCAACTGACGGCGCGACTCAGAGCGGAGCAACTTGCTGAGCAGAGACGCGAAGAACATGCCCGGGCGCTATATGTATTCACGCGGGAACTCGCCGACGCAGGAGACCAGGCAGACATCCTGGATCGGACGATCGGCCAAATAGGCAAAGTGTTTCAAGCCGACGTTGCCGTGGTTTTTGCGGCAAGCAACGGAAAGCAAGCAACCCAATTCTCGCAGAGCACCTGGAGGCTGGACAATTCCGAGCAGGCACTGGCACAGCAGGCGTTGACCGGAAACCAGGTCGTGGGCCGCGGGACACAGGCCTCCCCCGAAACCGCCGGAATTTACTTGCCGCTCAGCGCGGGAAGCGCACCCGAGGGGGTACTGGCTGTTCGCACCAATTCCGGGCAGGAACTGAGTTCCGAACAGAGGGATTTACTGGAGAACTTCGCGAGGCAAACCGCGTTGGTTTTGGAACGTCAGCGCCTGCGGGATGCAGAGGTGAGGACCAAACTATTGAGTGAATCCGAACGACTTGGCAGAACGCTCCTCAATTCCGTTTCGCACGAGCTCCGCACACCGTTGGCGGCGATTGCAACGGCCGCCGGCACGCTGCGTGACTCCGATCAACTCACTCCACTGCAGCAAAGGCTCTCGATCGAGATTGAGTCGGCCACGGCGCGCCTGAATCGTGTTGTGCATAGCCTCCTGAATGCCGCCCGTATCCAGTCCGGACAAGTGCGTCCGAAGCTGGATTGGTGCGATCCGGCCGACGTGGTTCGAGCGGCGCTGCGCGAAGTGGCTCCATTACTCGCGCAACATCGGGTCGAGAAGAAGCTTCAACCGGGTTTGCCTCTGATTCGCGGCGACTTTACCCTGCTGCAGCAGGCCGTGACAAACTTACTGGTGAATGCAGCTACATACGCGAAGGCTGACACGACAATCGAGGTCAGCGCGGTGGCAAACGGGAATGAACTGGCCCTTGAGGTAAGCGATCGCGGACCTGGCCTGCCTCCCGATGAGCTCAATCGAATGTTTGAGCTGTTTCATCGCGCACCGAGCTCAAAACCGGGCGGCACCGGCCTGGGCCTCGCAATTGTAAAGGGATTCGTTGACGCGCAAGGCGGGCGGGTTCAAGCCGCTAACAGGCCTGGCGGCGGTGCGACCTTCAGCATCTTTCTTCCGATCGGAAAACCACCGGAAGTCTCAGAGGAAACCGCATGAACTCCGAAACTGCCACCTTAGCTCTTTCCGTGCTGATTATTGACGACGAGATGCAGATACAGCGGCTGCTTACAATTGCTCTCGAATCAGCCGGCTACAAAGTGAGCACTGCCGGCACCGGCCAGGAAGGTCTGGCCCTTATAGCGCGTCACCGGCACGACTTAATCATTCTGGATCTTGGGCTTCCGGATGTAAGCGGTCTATTGGTCTTGAAGCAGCTGCGCGAGTGGACGAACACCCCGGTGATCGTCGTAACCGTTCAGGACGGAGAAGCCGAGAAAGTCGAAGCGCTTGATAGCGGGGCTGACGACTATGTCACAAAGCCATTCAATACCGCCGAACTGCTGGCCCGATTGCGGGCCTCGACCCGCAGGGCGAATCAGGGTCAGTCCCGCGAGCCCGTATTCACCTCGGGCGATCTCAAAGTAGATCTGGCTGCCCGTCGGGTCATGCTGAAAGACCAACCCGTCAAGCTGACGGCGAAGGAATACGCCCTTTTGCGGCTGTTTATCATCCACGCAGGAAAGGTGCTCACCCACCGCCAGATCCTGCGCGAGATCTGGGGCGCGAGCCACGAAACCGACACACAATACCTGCGAGTCTACTTGATGCGGTTGCGAGAGAAACTCGAGTCTGAAAATGCCGGCCCGCTGTTCATCACCGAGGCTGGCGTAGGCTACAGGCTCGCGGACGCCAACTAAGGCACTGGCGTCTCCTCAGGTTACCTCAGCACTGCTGGCCAGCTACTTCTGGATCTCCTCGCACCCGTCTGCAAGCGAAACCGACGGGCGCCCGATGGCTCGTCGGGAGGCCGACCCGCGCTCATTTTTTTCGAAAATACAGAAACAGTAGCAAGAAAAAGAGGGCCTGAAGCACAAAAAACGCGAGGACCATTGGCAGCCAGCGAAAACGCGACTTCCAGATCTGCGGAGCCTGCAATCGGCTGCAGCGATCGGTCATTTCCACCACTTCATAGTCATCCAATTCGCGCTTCATCTCTCCGGCGGATTGATAACGCCGCTTCGGATCGCGCTCCATCGCGTGCAGAATTATTTCCTCCAAAACCGGTGTCAGTTTGTTATTGAGCTTCCGCGGCGCGACCGGGTCGCCGGTGACGCGCGCATTCATGATGACGTAGGCGCTGTCACCACCAAACGGCGGCTCACCCGTTACCATTTCGTAGAGGATGGCGCCAAGACTGTAAATGTCCGTGCGGGCATCGCCTCGGCTGCCTCGAACCTGCTCGGGCGCCATGTAGTCCGGCGTGCCCATGGTCGGGGTAAACCCGACGAAAGTCAGTCGGCGGGCGCTTTGGGCTTTGGCGATTCCGAAATCCATGATTCGAATGGTTCCATCATTACAAAGCATGATGTTCTGCGGCTTGAGGTCGCGATGCACGACGCCGTGCCCGTGCATGTACTCGAGCGCCTCGCAAATGCGGCTGGCGATTTTCACGGCGTCCGGCTCCGGCAAAGGCCGAACATTCTTTAACAACTCGCTCAAGGTCTGTCCCTCGAGGTATTCCATGACGAGGTAAGGGCGGCTCTTGTTCTCGACGGGAATGAACTTCAGAAGATACGGATGATCGAGTTGGAGGCCGATTTCCTCTTCTCGCCGGAAACGGTCGAACCCGGCCGGGTCACTTTCAATCTGCAGATACGGCACTTTGACAGCCACCGCCGCGCCCGTCTTGCGGTCAATCGCCTTGAACAATGAGGCCATGCCGCTCTTGGCGATGACGTCCGTAATTTCAAACCGGTCATCCAGTAACGCTCCGACTGCCAATTCGTGGCCCGGGTTACTGCGGCCTTTCGCGGCGGCTGGATTGGAGGCATGAGGGTGGTCGACGTCCCAGATCTGAATAAGCTGCACGGAGACGTTGTCGCTGACCTGGCGTTTTTCCGCCAAAGCAATCAATCGCTTGCACGCTTCGCCCGGATGATATTTGACGACGGCGTCCAGGATCTCCTCATCGAGTAGAAATCCGTAGAGGCCGTCCGAGCACTGCAAAATCATATCCCCGTACTGCAGGGCCTGGGTGGTGATGTCATAATGGCAGATCGGTTCATAACCGATGCTCCGGGTAAGCGTGGACCGATGCGGGCTGGTCATGGCGTTACGCTCCAGCAGCAAGCCCAGCTTAACCTGCAATGCAGTATAAGAATGGTCGGTAGTCAACCGTTTGATTTTTCCTCCGCGCACAAGATACGCGCGAGAATCCCCGACATGCGCGATGGTGACCTCGTCGTGACGAAACAGGGAAACCAGCAGAGTTGTCGCCATCCGGCCCTTTTCGCGTGCCTCCTGGAATACTTTGGCGGCGGTGGTGTCGAACATCTCTCGAATCAAATTAGATGGCGAGGTCTCCGGTTTGGATTCCTTGAAAACCTCCAATACCGTTTCCGCCGCCAGACGGCTGGCCAGGTCTCCGTTGCTCTCTCCACCCACGCCGTCCGCCAGGATCGCCAGGCTTCCAATCCGCTGCCGCAGTTCGAAATCGTCAGGTTCCCAGAACAAAAGAAAGTCCTCGTTATGGTCCCGAACCATTCCGGCGGATGAAATCTGGTGGCATTTAACTTTCATTGATTCAATCTAGTGCTCCCCAAAATGGATGGGGTAGCGACCTTGAGGTTCCAAGGTTCTCCCAAAAATTACGATGAAAATGTGAAAAAGCCCGGCCACCCTTGCGGGCGGCCGGGGCGTGTTTCAGGTCTGAAGGCGTTCGGCGGTTCAGGCCGTAACAGAGGCGGGCTTCTGACTCAGCAGTATTTCTTTGCCCTTGGCCTTACTTCCTTTGATGAAGTAGAAGGCCCCGTAAGCGCCCCATAAGGCAACGACGCCCAGGGCGATGTACGGTTCCTTGACGCTCATGCCGGGAACCATGAACGGTCCAATTAGATAAAACAGCATGCACGCCAGGTTCGCGATGAGCCCGAAGACCGGGATCACGAAATGTTTGATGCCGTTAAACGTGTGATGTTCCTTGAACGCCACGATGGCCACAAGGCAGGTGGTCATATACAGCAGGAACGTTCCGAAATTGCTGATCAGGGTGATCATAACCAGCGTGTTGGGAAGCTTGGCATACTTGGCCGGATCGCTGAGAATGCCAAAGCTGTACCATAGGTTGTGCTTGTCCAACGCGGCAGGCGTCGTGCCGCCCAGGTAAAGCCACACGGTGGCAATGCCGATGAAGATTGAAATAATGGTCAGCGTCCAAATCGCGCGATGCGGCGAGAGGGTTTTTCCGTGTACCAGGCCGAAATGGGACGGAACCTCTTCGTCCCTGCCCATCGCGTAGGTCACTCGCGCGCCGGTGCTCAAACAGGATAAGGTGGTCCCAATCAACGCGAGGAATACGGTGCCGGCCTGAACGAGCATGAAGGCTTTGCCGGCCGAGGCGCTGCCAAAGGCCCAGGTGCCGACGATCATCATCATGTCACCGAGAGGCGCTCCGGAAGCGCCCGCATTAGAGATGGTATAACCATTGTTCAGGAAATAATTGGCGGCAAAATATTCAAACAGGTAGCAAACAGCACCTTGAATCGCCAAAGAGAGCAATACCGCCCTGCCGATGTCCTTCTTGGGGTTCTTTGCTTCTTCGCCCATCGCGGTAACCGACTCGAAACCGACCAGGAGGAGAATTGCGATACAGGCCTGAATGATCATGAAGCTGAACCCGTGCGGTGACACAACTGAGGCGGCCGAAGCATGGTTGTTGAAGGTCAACGGATCCTTCGCGTCGCCGGGTTTGCCCGTGAACGCGTCTTTGTAACTGATGGTAAACGGATCGGCAATGGCATGGCCATCTTTGTCCAGCTTGAGCTTCCCGGCGTCGTCCTTTTGGAAAACCGGATAAGGATCGCCCACACCCAAACCCATCGAAGTTAAAGTTCCCAGGACAACCGCATCCGTGTTCTTGGTCTTGTCCAGGTCGTCGGCGGTAACCGCGCGATCCTGGGTTTTGAAAACCGGCTGCCCTTTGTCATCGGTCTTGGGAGAACCATCGGCGAAGGTGTCTGGAACCGGCTTGCCCTTGTCGTCTGTCACAGGCACCGAGTCCACGTTGTAATTGATGGCGGCGCCGTTGGACAAATGGATGGCCTGCGCTCCTTCTTTGTGACTGGCGCGATATGAAATCGCCATAACCGAAAACACCACCAGCGCGGAGATCTGAATCACATTGATGGCCATGTTGACGGCCGTCGTGCCATTCACCCCACGGAAGGCGATGTAACCAACGCCCAACGAGAAAACGACGCAAAACAGAATCATGAACAACGGGCTGTTGTAGACGCCGCTGAACGTGTTCGGCCAGAAGATGCTCGCCAGGTAACTGGCGATTAGCGCAGTCACACCCACCATTAACCCAGGGTAAACCCAGTAGTAAAGATGGCTGGCCCAGCCGGTGAAAAACTTCACCACGCGCGCGAACCTGAACGCCTTCGTCTTGGCGGCGAACGCCTGCTCTGCGTAAAGGTAGGAGGACCCCGCGCCGGGATACAATTTCGACAACTCTGAATAACTTATGGCCGTGGCAAAACACAGCAGAAGCGCTGCGAGGAGCCCAAACCACATGGCGCAACCTGCCAGAGGCGCGCCATACAGCGATTGCTCCTGGAAGGTCAGCCATAGGAATGCCCCTGGCGCGATCAGCGCCATGGCGTTGATTGTTAAGCCAGTTAAGCCCAGCGTTGCTTTACTCGTAGAGGACGAGCCTCCGGATCCCGATGATTTATTGATTGGTTTTGTTTCGACGTTTGCCATATGTGTCTGCTGCTCGGTGGTTCTCTGGTTTTGGTCTGACTTCTGAACCGCCCCTCTTTACACAGAGGGTCTTCACTTCACCCGATCGCCAGCCAGCGGTGGTTGGCCACTGATCGCGAAATCTTCGCGGCCCTCCCAGTCCTCAACCGCCAATTTCAGCTTTGCTCATGCGTCAGGTGCGGAACTGGCGCTCCTTTAGCACCCGTGATGCCATCGAGGATCGTCACTTCTATAAGCTGCTAATGATTAGGATTTTGAACATTTATGCAGCCGTTTGTTTTTATAGGAAATTTATGAGTTCTGATTAAAAGTTTATGGACCTTTAATGTTTTTCTTGTGTCGATTTGGCCAGTAAGCGCATTTCGGTCCATGCTTCCACCCCGCACTCCAAACCCGGTACCTTGGATTTCAGGCAATTCCCTAAGGAAAATCAAGGTGGTCCGAGGCGGGCGCGGAAGCTGCTTAGGACCCGTTCAGCATGGAACCCTCGACCGTTCAGCCAGTTTTGTTGATGGCCGCGCCTTTTTGCATACTGCTGGGCGCCATTGCCTTAGCGCCATTGTTTTTCGCGCGATGGTGGGGACGACATTATCAAAAAGTCGCGTTGGGGTTGGCGGCTTTCGTGATCGCGTACTACCTGATTTATTTGCGCGCGGGAGCACACGTCTGGCAGACGGGAACCGAATACATCAGCTTCATTTGTTTGGTTGGATCGTTGTTCGTCATTTCGGGCGGCATTCACATCAACGTAAAGGGAGAAGCGACGCCGCGGGTCAATGTATTGTTCCTGCTTATCGGGTCGGTGGTGTCGAACCTTCTCGGGACGACCGGAGCGTCGATGCTTCTCATCCGGCCCTGGCTGCGAATGAACAAATACCGCCTGACGGGCCACCACGTTCTCTTTTTTATTTTTATCGTTTCCAACGTTGGCGGCAGCCTGACCCCGGTCGGCGATCCTCCTTTATTCCTGGGTTATCTAAAGGGCGTGCCGTTCTGGTGGGTGGCGCGCCAGTGTTGGCCGATTTGGCTGACTGGCGTGGGCATCCTGCTGGCAATGTTTTTTGTTGTCGATACGTTGAACTTCAAGAAAGCACCCCGGCAAGTTCGAGAAATGGAGACTGCGCACGAAGAATGGCGCTTTCTCGGGCTGACAAATATTTGTTTCCTCGGAGTTGTTCTGGCTGCTGTGTTCATCAATCGGCCGCCCTTTCTGCGGGAATTGGTCATGGTGGGCGCCGCTTGCGGCTCCTATTTCACGACAAAGAAGCACGTCCATGAGGCCAATGATTTCAACTTTGGCCCAATCAAAGAAGTGGCCGTGCTCTTCGCCGCTATCTTTGCCACGATGATGCCGGCTCTGGACTGGCTTCAGGCCAACGCCGCTCATTTGGGCCAGCCTGGACCAGGCTTGTTCTTCTGGGGTAGCGGGGCTCTTTCGAGCGTGCTCGATAACGCTCCCACCTACCTGAGCTTTCTCAGTGCCGAATTCGGGGCGTTTGTCAGTCCAGATACGGCAGCGGCGATCGTAGCCTTCGTGAAAACTCACGGCGCCAATATCGCAGGTCCGGGGAGTGGAGACTACGCCGCGCAGGTTTGTCAGGCAGCCACAGCTCTGCAGAACGTGCATCCGCGCGAGTTCGCCGCCGGCATTGTCACTGCGGATCAAGCCCGGATGGCGGTGGTGCTGGCTCAGCCGATTTCCGTGAAATGCCTTCAGGCCATCAGCATGGGTTCGGTTTTCTTTGGCGCGAACACGTATATAGGGAATGGTCCGAATTTCATGGTCAAAGCAATAGCCGATCAACAAAAGGCCCATACGCCAACGTTCCTCGGGTACGTGTTTAAGTACACCTTGCCCTACATGTTGCCGATGCTCCTTGTTGTATGGTGGCTCTTTTTTAGATAAGCAGCCACGACTCCTCATCTTGTCTTCGTACCCGTTCAACTTCACCTGGAGCAGAAGAGGGAGGCCGAACGCGTGCCATCGTTTCCGCTTTCTTGATCTTGCGGATTGAGCTTTCCTGTCCTGGTGCTTGTGTCTGCCGTTGTCAAACGATCCTACGGTCAGCGCCATGAGGCTCACTTGCCGCGAGCGATGAGATGCGTCGCGAACCAGTCGAAACAATCGCGCATGAAAAGCTGTCGCCGGCGGGGCTACCTCCTCCTGTTGCTGCTTCTGATTAGCATCACGGGCTCCGCCGTTGTAAATGCATGGGGCGCGGAGGACCCGGCCCGATTTGAATATCAACGACCTGAAATGGGGATGGCGTTCAGGATTGTTCTGTACGCCAGTACCCATGAATTGGGTGGTCGAGCCGCCGACGCTGCGTTCGCGCGCATCAAGCAACTCAACGATATCATGAGCGACTACGACGAGGAGAGCGAGTTGAGCAAGCTCTCGCACTCGTCGGGGAGCGGCCGCGCAGTGGTGCTCAGCCCGGATCTGTGGTTTGTATTGAGCCGCGCGCAGGACCTCGCGAAGAGGAGCAACGGAGCGTTCGACGTGACTGTGGGGCCGTATGTGGGCCTTTGGCGTCAGGCGCGCCGGTTGCACAAGTTGCCCGACCCGGCAAGATTGGCGCAGGCCCGGCTGGCGGTGGGTTATGAGAAACTCATTCTGAATCCCACGAACCACACCGCCGAGCTCCTGGCATCCAATATGAAATTGGATCTCGGTGGGATCGCCAAGGGTTACGCGATTGGAGAGGCTTTAAAGACCTTGAGGCATGAGGGTATCCAGAGAGCGTTGGTTGAAGGGGGTGGCGATGTCGCCGTCAGCGATCCACCTCCCGGCAAAGAGGGTTGGCGTTTTGAGTTATCCTCTCTGGACGCCAGCAACGCCCCTCCTAAGCGCTTCCTGTTGCTGAAGGACATCGCCATTTCGACTTCAGGCGACCTCTACCAGCGGTTGGAGATTGAAGGAAAGCGATACTCGCACATTGTCGATCCGCACACCGGGATTGGCCTTACTGACCACAGCCAGGTCAATGTAATCGCGCCCGAAAGCATCACTGCCGACAGCCTGACCAAAGTGGTGAGCGTCCTAGGCCCCAAAAAGGGACTGCTTTTTATTCAGCAGGTACCCGGGGTCGAGGCGCGCATTTTCCGCGATCCTTCGGGTGTGGTCGAGACCTACCAATCACCCGGTTTTTCGCGGTATTACGAATAATTAGTCGGGAGGTGGCATGAGAGAGCACGCAGATGAAGGCTTATTGCCCGGGGAGGATCTTGTTAAGCAAGGTCTGGCCGACCTGCGCGAGAATCGAGAAACCGAATTGTCGTTGCTTGTGCTGATAGCCGCACCACGTCTGAGGCGACTTGGAATCTCCGTGCCGGAGGGGGCTTTTCCTCAGCCGTACGAACACAGCTTGTACGCACGCCTGAACCAGCGGCTCGGCGATGCTGCGCACTCTCACGATAATGGTCTGTTGCGAAGGATTGTCAGTTATGCGCACGCGCTGGAACGCGAGCAGACCCCGTAATACCCTCATCTGTCATTTACGCCCAGTCACACAAACCTTCGACGTATCCCGCAGAACCATCGCGCAACCAGCCATCGAGCTGAGCCTGGTCCTTAAGCTGTTGTCCGCGCAAGCGTGGCACAGACACGAAGCGAGACTCGACTTCGGGCAGCGCAGTCATATCGACCCAGAGCTTTTCGAACTGTGTGAGTGGGAAGACGTCTTCCTGGCCATGGCCCCACCGCTTCTTGACGTCCTTCAGAGTAATATAGGTCGGCATCTTGGCGGCCAATTGACGAATCGCGCTTGTCACCTTCTCTTGATCGCGCAACTCAGCCCGTGTCAGGCGAAAGGCGGCGAGGAGCTTATCGATGTCGATCCAACAGGTGTTGGAGTTGTAGAAGGTTAACTCGAACTCGAGCTCCTCGCGCGGCATGGCCAGGCCCTCGACCAGACGCAGGCGACCATCGACACGCGCCAGCCCGCCCCCGCGGTCTTCGAGCCGCCGGGCAATGACTTCAAACGTCAGCGCCGCCCCGGATTGGATGTGCCAGCCGAAAATGAACGGATCCACATCTGCCCCGACCGTATCAATGTTGTGCAAAAAGAGATATTTGAGGCTGGGCCGATCCCGAATCAGCGTTGCCAGGATGCCATTGCGCAGGAGATTTGGGACTTCGTACCAGTGGCCGACGGGATGCAGGCATTGGACCGGCAGGTTATCGGTGTAGTCGCTGGCTTCACCCGCTGAGCGGGCCCAGTTCATCATCGCCTGGCGAAGGCTGCCGCGGACTTTTTGTTGCTGTTCATCGAGCACTTGCTGCGGCATTTCCTCCCACATAAAGCGCAAATCGCGTTCGGTTGGCACGAGGCGCAAACCGACTGATTTGCCGCGGGAAAGCAACAGCGGGCCTTCATAGCTGAAATGATGGTTTGCGGCGAGGAATTGCGCGGTCGGTTCGTGGGTGAGATAGCTGGTCGTGAAGATGTGGGGCAGGGCGACCCCGGACAGCCGCGAAATGCGCCTGCTTTTCGCCAGGTGCGTTTCCATGAACGTGCGGTGTTTGCCGCCAAGCTTACAGAATGGGTGCAGCGCCTTGACAACCCCGGCGCCCTGCGTCCAGCGGCTGCCGGCGCCGGCAGCGAGCGTGATAACAGCTATTTCACCATTGCGCAGAGCTTCCAGGCCGATGCTTTCGAGGTGGGCCTGGCCGGTTTTCAGGCGCGAAACATCGGAAACGTCGTCTGGCGCCACATCTTCAATCGTGGTGCTGGTGGAGAGGCGGTTTTGCGCAAGCCCGATCCGGCCTTGCTTGAGGTCCTCGCGAACCTGTTCGTGTTGAGCGCGGTCGAACCCATTTTCTTCCAATAGCGCGGCCAGCGTCGGCCCGGCACTGGTTTCGGCACGGCTTCGTGGGAGCATCGCGTCGAAGAGGGTCTGCACCATGCCACGAAGCTCAGGCCGGGTTCGGCAAGCCGCGCCAAAACGGTCCAGCTCGGCTCGGCGCAGGGCCGAAAGGTTGTGGCGTTCCAGGCGGAGCAGGGGCGGGACCATGAGCGCATAGTACCCCGGCGGCATCAATGCGGCGTCGGCTTGCAAAAGCTCGGCAAATGTTCCCCGCTCGTTTATGGCAAAATCGTATACTACCGGCTCCATGGCGAAGGGAAGGGCGCTCTGGAGTTCGCGCTTGGTTTGCGACATTATCTCCTGGAGCCGCTGCTGGGCCTGGGCCTTCTTTTCGGGAGCAAAAATGAAACCCATGCCGCCTCCGGACATGCCTCCCAGCATCCAGAACCCCCAGAACGATGTGCCGAATTCACTCCCAACGCGTTCGATAAGAGTTTCCGTGAACAGGTTGGTGGCCCACGGGATGATCGTTTGAATCGGCTCGTGAAAATTTCTCGTGGTCGCCTGGCCCACCGCGCGGACGTTGCCCGCCTTCAAGGCCAAAAGGATCTCATCCAGGATGCCCAGCATGCTCTTGCGGGCTTTCCATTCGGGACCGGCCCGCAGCAGGTATTTTTCAGTCACCATCTCGAGGATGGGGCCAACGTTTTGTGCCATGCCCCCGTGAACCAGCACGAGGCTTTCCTGGAGATTGCGGCGCGTTTGCGGGGTCACCTCTTTGTCATCGAGCACCCGATGTCGCGGCATCAAGCGCCCGCGGCTCACCCCAAACTCAGGGTCTCCATCGGCTGCGAAGACACCCTCAATCAGTTTCATTCCCGGCCAAACGCCGCCCGAATCCTGCCAGCCTCCGCCGGAGCCCCCCAGCCATTCTCCGAGCAACGCGCGCGCGAGGACCAGTCGCCGCTCGTGTTCCTGGAGCGGTCCGGTGAGGGATGCGGCCTGGGAGGTAGCGCGCATGCATAAGCTCACGAGTGCGGCCAGGAGGTTGGTCGAGACGGCCAGGCGCGATCCCTTGGGGATGTCGTTGACGTTGCTGACGATCTCCAGTCCGCGACCTGGCCCAACCATTCGCGCCAGGAGTTCTGCCAGGTCATGGCCTGAGCCTTCAATGCCCGGAGGCACAACGCCCGAGGCGATAACCGCCGCCTTGAGCAGACCCAGGTAATCCTTTGCAAAATCAAACACTTCGCCCAGCCGCGTGATATCGGCCGATGCTCCAAGGTCCACGCTCACCAGCCGCAGCAAAGGCTCTTCAATCACGCGCAAGTACGCTTCGATGGGCGGCCGCGGAGCGGCGTCGCGCCCGTGCACACCCAAATCGATTGAAACGTTGAGGA
>DATGLT010000436.1:0-10434 GCA_035294005.1 Verrucomicrobiia bacterium | reverse complement strand
GGCCCGGAGATCCTGCCGGTGCTTTGGGCTGACAACTACTTCAGCTTGCTGCCAGGAGAATCGCGCGAAATCGTTGCGCAGTTTACCGCCAAGGAGGCTGATGGCGCAAAACCCACACTCGAAATTGGGGGCTGGAACATCGAAAGCAAAGCCGCTTGTACTGCGCTTGATGTTTCGCCGCAGGAGATTCACGTCGGAATGCCAGCCATCATCAACGCCACCATCGCGAGCACATTCCTGGACGGCAGCCGGGTGGTTTTGCGGCAGGACGGCCTGAGGGTCGGTTCAGGCTGGGCCTGGGCGCGCAACGGCTCCAAAGATCAACTCGCCTTCCCGATCAATTTCGAGCATGAAGGCAAACACGTCCTGGAGGTAGAAGGGCAAAAACTCGAAGTCAACGTGCGACCATGAAGAGGGCCACCATGGTATGAGAAAAGCATTCAGTCGCTTGCTCGGTGCTGGCTGGAGAATCATCGTGTGCACCGCCATGTTGGCCATTGGAGCCCTGTTAAACCGCCTGCTTACATGAATCGTCGTGAGTTTACCAAACGATTGTGTGCCGACGCCTTGGGCGCATGGGCATTGAAATGCTGGGGTCTGAACGCTCTAGCGGCTGCTTCGGCCACGACGGATCCCCTCTTCAGTCACGGCGCCTTCATAGTGCGCGGAAAACCTGTGTTTCTCGTTTCCGGTTCGATCGATTACTTCCGCTGTCCGCCGGAGTTGTGGCCGGATCGTTTGCTCAAAGCGAAGCGTGGAGGCTTGAACTGCATCGCCAGTTGCATCATGTGGAACTTCCACGAGGTAGAGGAAGGGCGATTCACTTTCTCGGGCGAACATGACCTGGGGCGGTTTATCGATTTGTGTGGCGAGCTGGGACTCTATTTCTATGCACGGGTCGGGCCCTTTGTTTGCGACGAGTGGGATGGCGGCGGCCACCCGGCGTGGTTGATTGCCAAGGAGGACATTGAGTTCCGCGCACAGCACGCGCCGACGCTGAAATACGTGCGGCGGTGGTTCGAGCACCTGATTCCCATTCTGGCCCAACGGCAGGTCACACGCGGCGGGCCGGTGATTCTGGTGCAGCAGGAAAACGAGTACCACTACTCGAACCGGCCGGATGGCCGCGCCTACCAGTCCACGCTGGTCCGCTGGATGCGCGAGTTGGGCATTGATGTGACGATCAGCGACTGCAACCTATCCGAGGCGCGGATTGAAGGCTCGCTTCAGACAATCAACGGTTTCAACCTGGACCGGGCGCGCCAGTTACAGCGCAAACGGCCTGGTTTGCCAGTCTTGGTGAGCGAGCTGTACACGGGTTATCTCGAATGTTGGGGGCAGAGCGCTGTTCCTTGTCCAGTTGAGCCTTTGCGGCGGCAATTGATGGAGTTACTGGCCGAGCGGGTGATGTGGAATTACTTCATGTACCATGGAGGGACCAACTTCGGCTTTGGCGCGAGCAGTTCCTGGAAAACCGACGATGCCTTTGTTACCACGTATTATTACGAGAACAGCCCGCTGGCGGAGGGAGGGGCGTTCAATGAGTCCTTCCTGGCTTCGAAATCCATCGATCAACTGGCGACGAACTTCCAGGAGTTCTTTGCTCAATCAGCGCCTACTCGCGCGCCGCTCCAGAGCGGCGGCAATTTCCGTCTCTCCGCGTTGGCCTCGCCGCAAGGGACAATGGTGTTCCTACTGCCTGACAAGAACGCCGGGCAGGAGGCTGCGGACCTGGTTTTACCCGCCGGCCAGAAGATCGAGTTGGCTGAAGCGGCATGCACACCGATGATGCTGCCCTATGGTTTCAGCGCAGCGCCGGACTGCCGCATCGATTGGGCCAACGCTACCCTTTTGGGCGTAGCGGGTTCGAAAGCCAAACCGGCGCTGGTGTTTTATGGCCGGGAAGGCCGCCACGGACATGCGTCGATGAATGGACAAGTAGTGGAGTTCGGCTTCGGTACGCGGGAACCGGAAATTAGGGAAGTGGGCTCCACCCTGGTACTGGGCATTTCGCCTTCGCTATTGGTCCGCACGTGGTTTGCAGATGGGCGCTTGATCGTCGGCCCGGCCTATGCTGGCGAGCGCCATTCGCGCCAGCATGAGTGCTGGTTCGCTCCGGGCAAAAACCCAGTGCATGTGGTCGAGTCAGATGGCCGACACCATCGCCAGCTGGTTCACACTCCAGAGCATTCTGACGACAAGGTGATGCTTTCTGACTGGCGTGCTTTTCCATTCCCTGAAATCAGTGGCGGGGGAAAGGACTGGCGCGCGCTAAACCCACCACAGTCCCTGGAGCAATTAGGCGTCTATGAAGGTTACGCGTGGTATCGCGCCAAGTGCCACAGCGACACAGCTCGCTCGACCACGCTCCAGTTCACCCGCGCGGCGGACCGCTTCCATGTTTTTCTCAATGGCAAGCCCTGTGGCGTGTGGGGGCGGGGCGCCGGAGCAACTCGTGACCCACTGCCGGTCGAGTTGGTGGTCGGCGAGAATGACTTCATTTTCCTTTGCGACAACATGGGTCATAGTTCGGAAGGCCGCGCGAAGGAGCGCAAGGGAATCCTTGGGCCGGTGGCGCTCGATGCCAGGACCGTTCCTCTCGGGCCGGGCGAGAGGTTTATGCCTTCAGGACCTCCGTCCACCAACTTCGAATTCGAGACCTACCGCGCACTTAGCGCCGGCGCCGGCCGGTGGGCCGGTTTCGCTTGGAACCTTACGGTGCAGCCTGGGGAGCGATTGCTTTTCACTTTGCGTGGCATTCCGCAGTACGGTTGGTTGTGCGTGAACGGCCGGGTCGTGGGCGAGCACGGAGGTGATTTCTCGCTGGTGAACGGTTTCTCCTACAAAGAGTTTTTGCTGTCTGAAGATCTCGGGACCGGATCCGTTCGAATCGAGTTGGTGCTGTTCGGGAATGAACTGGCGAATCCTGAGGAGCACGTCCGGCTCTTTGCGTACCCCAAAGAAAAGGAGGTGGCTCGCTGGTGGTTCAAGCCCTGGACGACACCGCGCCATGCTGCCCGCCTGGAACCGGGCGTGCCGACCTGGTGGGAGTGCGAGTTGCCCGCGCCGAAGATTCCCGGTCCTGTTTTCCTTCACTTGGCAGGCGTTAGCAAAGGCCAGGTTTGGCTCAATGGCCGGGCCGCCGGGCACTACTGGGAAATTGGCCCGCAGAAGACCCTTTACCTTCCGGAACCCTGGTGGGAGCACCATAACTATCTGGCTGTTTTTGATGAAGAGGGAAGAGAGCCAAAGCAGCTTTTCCTGGGTCGTGACTCGCGTGTCCCGAAGCACAGTATCCTGATATGAAATTTCTGCTACCCTATGCGCTTTCGGTGGCGCTCTTTTTGAGCGCGAGCAATGGGTCCGGCGCCAGTGATTCGAAGCCCTCGTCAACGCCAGGCGGGTTCCCTGAACTGCCGCCCGCCATCCAGCGGCCCACTGAACCCCTGAACGAGGTAAACTTGGCGGGCGAATGGGATTTCCAGCCCGAGAACGGCGCCTGGCGCAAGATACAGGTGCCCGGAGGAGGCTGGTTGAAACAAGGCATCAACTGCGAGGCTGGCACGTATCAGCGGCGCATTCGCATCCCGAAGGCGGCGCAATGGCAAGTTGTGCGGCTGGAACTGGGCGCGGTGAACCACTTGGCGGAGTACTCGATTGGTCCCGATGAGAACTCACTCACACCTGTCGGCTGGCAGGTCACAGCTTTCACGCCCCAGGTAGTGGACCTGACGCCCTATGTCGAGCCAGGGCGCGAGTACGTGTTACGTATTTTCGTGCGAGCTTACGAAAAGGGCCGTCCCATAGGGCCGCATTGGGCGGAGTGGTGCGACAGCATTGCCCGCGGAATCTTCCGCGACGCCTGGCTGCGGGTCTATGCGGAGGTGTTCGTCAGCGACACGCGGATCGAGACACGCGTGTCGGATCACACCCTGACTTGTGAAGTCCGGATCACAAACGCATCGAAGCGGGAACGGTGGATCACGCTGGGGGGGCGCCTGGCGTCCTGGAACAAGGCTGATTGGTCGTATCCTGCACTGCGGAGCGAGGAGGTCCGGATTCCGCCAGCGAGCGCTTCCTCGGTCACTGTCGGCCCGGTTGATTGGCCCCTGGGACCGGAGAGCTACTGGCGCCCAAACCTGCCGTTCGATCCGAACTACCGCGCCCAACTCCACTGGCTTAATCTCGAATTGCGCGAATCCAAACGCGTGCTGGCCTCCTTCCGAGCCCGTTTCGGGTTCCGCGAAATCCGGCAAGCGGGCGATCATTACGAACTGAACGGCGTCCGGATCAATTTCCGGGGTGATAATCTTCAGGTGGCCAACTACGACCGAATCGACCACAACGGCAAGAGCGATGCGATTGACACGTTGCCGGGCTTTCTGCCGCCGTCCAAGACCAATCCTGGCTGGCCGCAGGCGGTGCGAAATTTCCTGCGGCTGAACTATAACGTCCAGCGCGAGCACATGGGACCGTGGTCGCCCTACATGGTCGACGTCTGCGATGAGCTGGGATTGATGTTGATCGGCGAGAGTGCCACGCGCTGGGATGGATTCGACATGGAGAACGGACGCGGGTTCCACGAGGTGAAATGTCTCCAGGATATTGTGCGCCGCGACAAGAACCATCCTTCGATTATCCGCTGGAGCACCAAGAACGAGGCGCAAAGCCACGATCCGGCCTACCATCTGGAACTTTACGAAGCGGTGAAAACAATCGACCCGACCCGCCCGATCAGTGAGGACGTGCTCTGGGCCGATCCAGCCACCTTTGACCCCCGCAAACTCTTTCGTCCTCTTCTGGACAAACCGGATTTCACCTGGATCGATCACTACCTGGCGAGCGATGCCCAGGGCAAACCTTACTTTACCACTATCGACCACAGCGACGCGGTCATCCCCATGCGGGACCGCCCATTCGGTTCGGGCGAGAGTGACTGGATGCGGTCCTCTACCCCGGCGGGCCTGCCCTGGTTCGCCGCTACCACGGTCATCTGCCGCGCCCAGGGCGCTTCGGATGTGCGGCCTTACGTGTTGCTTTCAAGCTGGGCGTCGTCCATTCCCGGCGTGAAGACGACCGACTTTCTGACTGAGGAAAATCGCAGGCCGGCATTGGGCGAGGACAACCTGCACGATCCCTGGTCGCATCCCGGCATTCAACTCCTGCAGACAGCGTATCATCCGTTGCTGGCGGCGGACCTGGAATTCTGGAAGGCGAACCGGAAGAGCGACGCCCATGGACATTTCCCGGTTGTCTCCCCGCCAATTCAGGCAAAGTCGCGCGCCAGACGGGAGATCACTGTCTTCAACGACGAACTGAGCGGCAATGCGCTGGAGTTGGCGTGGGAACTTCGCGAAGGCAGCCCGTCCAACTGGATCTTCGACCGGGGCACAACCAGGCTGGATGTGTCCCCAGGCTCGTTTCGCAGCGTCCCGATTGATTTCCGGACACCACGGTTCAACACCTTCGTATTTCTAAAATTGAAGGTTTTTAAGGATGGCCAAGAACGGTTCAGCGACCAACGCACGTGTTATGAAGTCATCCAGGGGGATGATTTCCAATCCGAGTTCAACGGTGAGGCGCGTGAATTCAAATGAACTGCATGGACGCACCAAGCCAATCCAAACCGGGCCTGTCCATTGGTCCTTCAAGCCACATGGAATCGCAACGTTTGAAGCGGGTTCTCACCCTGCGCGACCTGCTGGTCTATGGCATGATGATCATGCAGGTGGTGGCCCCGGTGCCTATTTTCGGGCTGCTCGAACAGCGCTCGAACAACCACTCCGTAACGACCATTCTCGCCGCCATGGTGGTTATGGCCATCACCGCCATCAGCTATGGCCGGATGGCCCGGCTCTATCCCATGGCTGGTTCGGCTTATACCTACGTGGGCCGAGCGCTGAATCCTCATCTGGGTTTCCTGGCCGGCTGGTCTATGTTCCTCGATTACCTGATCATTCCGCTGATTAGCGCCATTATCCCGGCGTTGGCGATTCAGCGGTTGGTTCCCTCGGCTCCCTTGCCGTTGCTGACGTTTTTCATTGTGGCGGGCATGACTGCGCTGAACCTGAAGGGTATCCGGACCACCGTGCGCGCCAACATGCTGCTGCTGGCGATTACCAGCCTGGCGGTCGTGGCCTTTCTCGTGCTGGCCGTTCATTACCTCTTCCTGAAAGCCGGCTGGGCAGGAGTTTTTTCAACCGCGCCGCTGTATAGCCCGGAGTCCTTTCAGCCCCGCGCTCTGCTAGCGGGTATTTCGCTGGCCGCCATGAACTATATCGGTTTTGACGGGCTGACCACCCTGGCCGAGGACTCAGTGAACCCCAAACGCGACATGGTGCTTGCTACGGTCCTGGTGGTGGTCATTACCGGCATCCTGAGCGCGGTAGAACTGTACTTCCTTCACCTCGTGCTGCCGGATTGGCGGTTGGCGGACCCCAATAGTTCTTACCTGGATGTCATGCGGATGGTGGGCGGGCCAGTCTTGTTCACGACGTTCCTGGTGGTGATGAGCGTGAGCCAATTCGGCTCGGGTTTTAATGTGCAGGTGAACGCCGCAAGATTGCTCTATGGCATGGGCCGCGACAATGTGCTGCCGAAACCGCTCTTCGGTTATCTGAGTCCGAAGCGCCAGAATCCCTCGCGCAACATCATCCTGGTTGGCGTATTGGCCTACCTCGGGACCGTTTTCATTTCCTTCGACCACGCTTGCGACTTGCTCAACTTCGGCGCCTTTGTGGGTTTCATGGGCGTGAACCTGGCCACGGTCTGGAGCTACTACCTTCGTCCGCCGAAAAGCCACCAACGCCATCTGGTCTGGGACGCTTTGCTCCCGTCCGTCGGCTTTTTGATGTGCCTGGTGTTCTGGATTGGCTTGCCTGGCCGCGCCAAAATCGTCGGAGGAGTTTGGCTGCTCGCGGGCGTGCTCTACTCCGCCTGGAAGACCCGCGGGTTCCGAGACCGCCCCTTGCTCTTTGACTTCCGAGAAACCTAAATCTGCCGCGCTTATGCCCTTATACGAATCCCGAAAGAACGCCGAGAACCGCATCGAAATCAAACCGGAGTGGCGCGACGCCATTGTGATTGCACCCGATGCGGTCATTGAGGCTATCATTGACATTCTGGCACGTGCCAAGCGCCCGAAACAACCCTTGCGCGTGGCCTTCGATGGGTGGTATGGCATCGACTGGGTCGCCCTGGTTCGAGCGCTGGAGGCTCGCGGCGTCCACGCTGGTCTACACCTCAGTTGGCGCCCCATCCGCGAATGCTTTTTGCCACGGAAACAGATTGCGTCCTACAAACTGGCCTTTACCCAGACCGACGACCCAGGGTTTGGGGTGGTCAATACGGACGGTCACATTATCGACCTGATCGCCCCAGAAAGGCTGACGGGTCTGCAGGGCGAATTATCTGTCTCACAAGAAGACGAGGTGCTGGTCGTTTACGGCCCTGGTGCGAGCGTCCCCGAGCTCAATGACAGTTATGATTTGCGGTTCTATTTCGACAAGACCCGGCAGCCTATCCTCTGGGAAATGTGGGACGGCAAGCTGATTCCGTTCGGATGGGATGAGCCGGATCGGAATTATGGTTGGAAGGAATACTACTATTGCGACTATTACCTGCTGGACCGGCAAAAGGAATTCGCGATCGCGCGGATGGACTACTGGGTCGAAGGCATTGCCTACGAGTCGCTGAAGCTGGTCCCGCGCGCGGCCTACGACGGCATCCTACAAACCCTGGTGCAATACCCGATCAAAGAAGTTCCCATCTTCCAGCCCGGCCCGTGGGGAGCTTACCGTTACAAGGATTTGTTTGATGTGCCGGGACTGGAATGCAACGCCTGGAACGAACTGGCCGGGCCCGAGCTGAGCATGCTGGTGGATGTGGGCGCCTCCGCCATGTTGAACATGCCCACCATGAACCTGATGCAATATGGCCGGAAGTTCCTCGGGCCCTACCTTACGGAAACCTACCCGCATCTGTTTCCGATGGATGTGTGGCTCGATGATGGTTACTTCCCAAAACCGACCCCGGCTGAGCGCATCAGCATGCCCATCCACAACCATCCCAGCACGGACTACGTGCGCCAGCACTTTAAGGAGCCGCTGGGGCGATATGAAACGTATTACATCGCGGAGGCGTACGAGGGAGCCAATACCTGGATGGGGTACAAAGACGATGCGGACCTGGAGGAATGGGAACGCTTGTGCCGAGCCTCCAACAATCTCAAGGAAATACCAAATTGGAAGGATTTCATCGCTAACTGGGACAGCAACGTCGGAGACCTCTATTTGATCCCTCCCGGGACCACACACGGTCATGGCGGCAACCAAATGGTTTTGGAGATGGACACCTGCCCCAGCATCGCGGCGACCGAATATTCCTTTTTCCTGTATGACTTCGCCAGGAATTCGTGGGATGACAAAACCAAAACCATGACCGGCAAACCTTGCAAGATGCATCTCGAGCACGGTTTCGATACTGACAAGTGGGTCCGCGAGTCGTGGGTTAAAGACCACCTACGGGTCAAGCCGCAGGTCGTCAAATGGACCAAAGAATACATGATGGACCGCTACGCGTCAGATCCCCGCATGCCCTTTGAAATCGAACGCCTCCACTTTGAGCGCCGCGCCGAAAACGATACACAAGGCAGGTTCATGCACATCGTCACCCTCACCGTCGGCAAACAAGTAACGATTCGATCCAAATCCAATTCGGCTTATCGAAACACCATTTACAAGTTCCAGTCCGCGCTCGTGCCCGCCTGCTTCGGCGAATACGAGGTCTTCAACGAAGATGGCGGCGCCTGCACGATAGTCCTGTTGCGCTGGAAGAAGGGCTAATTTGCATGAAATGGCAGTTCTCCTTCTGGACCGCGGGAAATCGGCCTGGCGTCGAGCAACCGTTTTTTGGCTGTTGTTCCTCCGATTTTTTTATTGGTCCGAGTTTGGCACACGCTGGTGTTGCGGAGATTGCATCAGCTATGGAGCAGTTCGAAGGCGAAGCGGTCGCCGGGAGCTACAAAGACGTTCTCTCGCGGATCGCAAAGCCGGCTTTTTCTCCCAGGGCGGCGATTGTTTTGTTCGCGCGAGGGGTCGGGCAGGAGGAATTTCTTGAAAGTTGGCAGCAACTCTTTCCCCGACTTCCAGTAGTGGGCGGAGCGGCCGCTCGAAGTAACGGCGCCGATGCAGGCGACGTGCTTCCCCTGGCGGCGGATGTGGCTGTTTTGCTGATCTGCAAAGGCACGTGGGCGACTGAAACGCTGAACCTGCACGAGTTGAGCGGAACGGAATGGCAATTTCAGGCAGAGGGACCGCGCACAATAGCCAGGCTCCGGCCGGCGAAAAGCGGCGAGTGGCAACCGGCGGCAACCGCGTTTCGTTCTCAGCAAACCGCTTGCGGCCGAAACGCCGAGGATTGTGAATCCATCACCATTTCCGACCGGGATGGGCGCAATCTGCATGTCTCGATATCAGGAGACGAACTTCATGTGGGAGCAAATCTTCCTGCCGAAGGCGGTCTATTCTTCCGCGCTGTCCATCCTGCGGCAGTTGCCCGGAAGTTTCAGGATTTCTGCGCCCACCCTGACACGCTGGTCTGCGGTTGCGCCGGGTTGCGCAGTTTGATTAAGGAACCGTTGATCCTTCCCAGGAACACGCTGGCGGGCTTCTTGTTCGGCGAAGTAGTGACGGTTGCGGGTCAACCGCGCTTCGGCAATCTCATGGCCGCCAGACTCCGGCGGCTAGAACTCCCAAAGTCCGATTGATTTGACACTAAATCTCAGAACCTCTTATGAAAAGACAACCCATCCTCGTTCTCATGCCAATGGTGCTTTGTTTCGCTTTTAGCCCTTCAGCTCAGGAGGCGGGCGACGCACCGAAAAACAAGGCCCCAACGCCGGCGCGCTTGAAACGAGCGGACAGCTATTTCGGCATTCACTTCGATTTTCATGCCGGGGTTGACTGCAAGGAAATTGGCAGGAATACCACCCGCGCCATGATCGAGAACATCATCACCAATGTACGCCCCGATTACATACAGATAGACTGCAAAGGTCATCCGGGGCTTTCGAGCTATCCCACGAAAGTGGGGAACCAGGCACCGGGCTTTGTTGGGGATCCTTTGAAGATGTGGCGGGAGGTGACCGCCGAGCATGGGGTCGCCCTCTACATGCACTACTCCGGGGTGTGGGATTCTGAAGCGATCCGAAAGCACCCTGAATGGGCGGTGGTGAATGCCGATGGCACAACCAACGGGAATGCCACCTCGTTCTTCGCGCCGTATGACGAGCAATTGTTGATTCCGCAACTGCGTGAATTGACCGGTGATTACGGGGTGGACGGCGCCTGGGTGGACGGGGAATGCTGGGCTTCGGCACCGGATTACAGCGCCCCGGCGTTCAAGGCGTGGCAGGCTGTCACTGGGTTCGCCGAG
>DATGLT010000435.1:0-4107 GCA_035294005.1 Verrucomicrobiia bacterium | reverse complement strand
AAAACCATCTCCAGCCGCATCGTGAACGAGGTGAAAGGTATCAACCGCGTGGTGTATGACGTGACATCAAAGCCGCCAGGAACGATTGAGTGGGAGTAGATGACTTTGAGTGGCATTTGTGACTTTATTATTCCGACGGTGTGCTATTGCGTCATCAGTTTTCCCGCTTGGGTGCAACCAGCTTCCGAAGCTGTGCTCGCGGTTGTCACCTCGGCAACCCTGATCGTGCTAATCAAGTATGCCGTCGACACCAACAAAATCGCAAAGAACAGCACACAGCAGCTTGAGAACTCCCGGATGCCTTTTATTGCCCTCGTCATGAAGAAAGACGACGAACGATACAGCGGCTGGGCAATTAAGAACCTCGGTTTCGGAACGGCAATAAATATCTACTACACCCGCTGTCTGCCCGATAGGAAACCAATGATGCAGTGGATGACCCCGCTTGCTCCAGGAGAAGACTACCCGCTGCCGCGAGAAAATGACATTCAGATGGCGAAAAGCGGATTCAGGGTCGAATACGAGTCGCTCAGCGGGATCAAGTATCGCACCGCAGTTGAGTGGGTGAATGGCGACCCAAATACCAAGTTCTACCGGCTTACTTAATTTGCCTGCTGGTGAATACTATGAGATCTGAAATCGAGAATGGGCCGAAGCAAGACCGGTTTGGGTGGGGTACACGGCGCTACGGTTTCACATCTGAAGAACTGCAAGGGAACCCCTGTTTCAACGCGGCAATGGTCAGTACCACCCCTCTCCGATGGAGCTCCTCAGGATGCTCTTGAAGAAACTTCACGACAACCCGAATGGCCTGAATGCCAGAAAGGCCTTGTTTCGGTGGACAAAACTGAAACAGGTCAGGTTTTCCGGAAATTTCTGACGTGTCTAAGTGCATATGGTTTAGCTCGACAATCGAACCTACCCAGCCGATGCACCACCCCGAATCCAGATTTTCTTGAGCAGAACCCTCCTGGTTGTTGTCATAGAGACGAATCGTCGTCTGGCACTTGTCGAGAATCTGATTGCCGTCCGGGCCAGCGAACGCCGGAAGAGCACACAGTGTAAGGAAAGCAACGAGAAGGGTGTGGCGCCGCATTTCTTGCTCCTTGCTACGGATCTCCAAGTTCAAATTCTAGACCACCTGAGTACCGGAGGAAGATTTCTTAGCATTGCGCGACCTCGGCCGGTTTTAGGTGTAGTGTGGAGCATTATGGACCACATAGAAGTCGCAGAGCGCGCCGGTGTATATCTCGACGACCTTGACTCACTACTGCGCGGGAGAGCCACGGCAAATGTGGCCAATCGCCTCGGTGTTTCGATGAGTGATGTTGAGGACTTTGTTAAAGGATCTGCTTCCGCTGCAATGACCAGGCGCCTTGGCTTGAATACAATCTCCGCCGCGGACGAGTTGGCAAAAACGGTTGGAAGAGAGGGCGCGATTGGCCTTGTGATTGGGCTGCTCATCGCGTCCGATTAAACATTTGCGAAGGACGGGTGGCTCACGCCCGCCGCCCGATTCCAGTAAGATTTTCGCATGGGCAGGTGGCCTCCGCCTCGCGCTCTTCCAGACCCGGGTGGAAGCCCTGTGCCCGCCCATCCGTGGTGTTCTGACGAGTGGCAGAAAATCCTGCAGCGCCAGCCGTTTCCCGGGCCGGGTCTGGCGGTCCGCATCCTCGGCGAGGTCACGCCCGAGCGCGTGGCGCTGCTGCAGGAAGCCGACGACATTGTCGTCACCGAAGTCAAGCGCGCCGGCCTGTACACCAAAATCTGGCAATCGTTCGCCGTGCTGTTGCCGGTGATGTCGGTGGGCGTCATGGGCGACATGCGCACCTATGCCTACACCTGCACCATCCGCGCCGTCCACTCCGAAGACGGCATGACCGCCGACTGGGCGCCCCTGCCGCACGAAGTGCTGAAAACCATCTCCAGCCGCATCGTGAACGAGGTGAAAGGTATCAACCGCGTGGTGTATGACGTGACATCAAAGCCGCCGGGAACGATCGAGTGGGAGTGAAAAAGCGGTTGTTAGTTGCCGGACTAAGCTGACTTGACTCGTGATTGCGGCCCATGCCGACGACACAACAATTTCACCGGGGTGCCCTCAAAATGGTGGGCTGCGCCACCCGCCCAACGGCGGGCGAGAAGAATGGGGTGTCCGCTCATTGCCTTTTCAGCAGCGCCGGCCAGTTGACCACCAGTGTGAGCGGCTGTGATGCCTGCGCCTGTCTCTGATTGGCAACGATGAATTTCTTGCCGTCGGGGGAGACGTCATAGGGCCAACCGGGACCGATAATGGCGTTGATCTGAAACAAGGGCGCCTCGCTGCCGAGGATGATCCCGGAGCCGGTCTCGGTGATTTTGGCGGACATGAGCTTGTTATCCGCCGAAATGTAGAAAATCTCCTTGCCGCCGGGCCCCCATTTCGGCCAGTCGCCGCTCCCGGTCGAAACTTGCCATCTCCCTCCGCCGCGGGGGAAGGGTTGAACGTATACCTGGGGACGGCCCGATTCGGTGGAAAGATACGCCAGCCATTTTCCGTCGGGAGAAAGATTCGGCTGCGAAACCGGGAAGGGACTTTGCACGACAGGAAACGGCTTGTGGTCGCCGAAAGTCGGAATCGCCCAGATCTCGAGACGCGAATCTGGGCCCGTTGCCTTGCGCTCGAACACCAGGTAGCGCCCGTCGGAGGACCAAACCGGGTTGTACTCGTTGGCATCATCCACCAGCAGAGGCATGGTTTTCCCGCTGCCATCGGCGGCCTTCTGATAGAGATGAAACAATGCGCCTCGGCCCGATTCGAACACAATCGTTTTGCCGTCGGGCGACCACGCCGGACTGATATCCGCCCGATGGGAAAACGTGAGCCGTGAGCTGGCGCCGCGCGCAAGGTCGAAAATCCAAAGATTGTTGCCGGTCACACCGCCCACGCTGACGACCAGGCTGTTGCCGCCGGGCGAGATTCGCGGCGAGTAATAGGCACCAGCCGGTCCCGTTTGACCGACCTGTTTGCCGTTTCGATCGAACCAGAGGAGCTCAAAATTGCCTCGGGCCGAGTCCCCTCCTTCATAGACGATCATGCCGTTCGCGGATACCGTGAACATGCTGCGAAAAATCAGGAAATTGTCCACAACGTTTTGGGCCAGCGGCACGGCGTCGCCAGCCAGACGCAACGTGCTCGCGTCGAATCGCTCGGCCATCAACAAACCTTGGCGGATGAAAAGCAAATAGCCCGGCGCCGCAAAAACCGCGTTGGATGTGCCTCGAATCAGGAGTTTCGGCTGGCCCCCGTCGAGCGAACCGACAAATGTGCCGGAGTCTTCCGGCGTGTCCGTTTCCGAGTGGTCGTAAAAGAGGAAGTGCTTTCCGTCGGGAAGAAACTGGGGCCAGCGGTTACTGCCGGTGTTCAGCGAGGGCCTGACGACTTCAGTTGGCGTGCCTCCCGATGCCGACACGCGATAAACGGTTGCCGTGAGATCCGGGGTGAACAGAATTGTGCCGCTAACGTTCCAAGTTCCTCCTCGGCCGTTGGGGGCATCGCACAGGGCAAGCGGTGGGCCACCGGAAGCGTCAACTCGCTTAAGTTTGCCATCGGCAAAAAAACCCAGAGAACCGCCATCGGGCGACCAGAAGGGATACGTCGCGCCATCTGTCCCCGCGAGCGGCTGCGCCGCGGACGAATCCAGCGACCGCACCCAAAGCTGCTGTTTGCCGTCCGAGCCGATGGCCCCAAACGCCAGCTTCCTCCCGTCTGGAGAGAGAACTGGCGGACCGGCAACGTTACCGCCAAGTGCGAAGCTCGTGTTTGGCGGCGGGAGGATCTGCGAAACGATGACCGGCACGGGCTCGGGCGCTGGCGAGAGATAGCCGATGGCCAACAGGACAGCGACGATCGTCAACAGCGCCGTGACGGCCCAGGGTAGCGCGCGAGACCATTGGTTTCGCAGGGGAGATTCACGACCTTCCGCAGACACCGAAGAAGCCTCTGGCGACGCGCCGGAGAGGACTTCTTCGATGGCGATGCGGGCGTCGCCGATGGATTGCAGCCGGTGCTTCGCGTCTTTTTTCAGGCAGCGTCGCAACAGTTGGCGAATAGCCTGCGGCGTATCT
>DATGLT010000434.1:0-26306 GCA_035294005.1 Verrucomicrobiia bacterium | reverse complement strand
TACCGGAACCGAGATCTTGAATAACTACTTCCAAGTCCTGTACGATGGAGTGGCTGGTGCCAACCAGTACGATCAGATCCTCTTTTATGAGTTTGGAAGGAACTACTGGTTGTATGCCAATCAGCTGGACTATCACGCCCCGGATAACGATCCCGTTGCGACAGGGTTCGCTGTTTACATGCGATTTGTAACAATGAACGTGGTCGGTGTCGCGGGTGGTCCCTATAACGGAGTCGCTTTTAGCACCTTCGCTTCCGCGGTGACAAACCTCATTGATTCTTACGCCCTCTCCCCCGGCCTCAATTGGAGCAATACTTTTCGGATCAGCCAGGCTCCGCCGAACTCATTGGGACTGGGCGGCACCGACCTAATCGCCTCGCTTCTGATGCGGATCGGGCGTGATTTCGGTGGTACCAACTTTGCCGCTAATTTTTGGCACCAGGCTGCCTTGCGGCCTTCTGCGTCCTCAACGCTTCAGGCAGCTGATAACTTTGTGATCACCGCTTGCGCCGCCGTCCATACAAACTTGACGCAGCTTTTTGCGGCCAATTGGAAGTGGCCAGTTTCATCGGCTGCGATTCAGCAGGCACAGAAGGCCTGGGGGACACCCGTTACCTTTCCGCCGCCCGTTGTCGTTTCGAACCGGTCCAACAACGCAGTCACGTTGTCGTGGTCAACCGAACCAGGTTTGAAGTATCAAGTCCAGCGTTCCAGCGATCTCCTGGCCTGGACGGATTTCGGCGGAGCCCTCGTCGGGACAGGTGGAACTCTGCGCTCTACGATCGCGAATAATTCCGCGGCTCAGTTGTTTTTCCGCATAATGGTGCAGTGAACCTAGAACAGTAAAACAGGGGCCGCCTGTGGATGGCGGGAATTCGGTCGAGCCACTGAAATAATCGATGCGATGATTCGCGAGATGAAGACCGTCCTGGCGTCGTTCGTTCAAATTTTTGTATTCAGTTCGTTTTGCGCCGGGCAATCGCCCGCTCCGGCTGTACGGGTTCGAATTCTGAACCCCACGAACGGGACCGTTCTTCGAGCCCATCAACAATCGGTTATCCAGGTCGAGGTTACAGCTCTGGACGGGCTTGTTAGCAAGGTGGATGTTTTCGTGGACACAAATTCCTTGGGGCATTTGGCTGAGCCCCCGTTTACGTTTCCGTTTCAAGCGGATGCGCTAGGGTCCGGGGTCCATCACCTGAGTGTTACCGCGTCCGATAATCGAGGGGACCAGGCAACCTCGCCCAGCATTGAGGTCACCGTCCTGGCGTTTGCTCCCGTTGTTCGGGCGGTTTATCTCATCCCTGCGGATAGGACGCTGAACCCGGCCTATGTGAATGCGATCTTTGGCGCGCTTACGAATCTTCAAGGATGGTATTCTCAGCAATTATCCAATGGAACGGCCTTTCGACTCAACGTGCCGGCTGTTGAGTCCTACGTGACGCCACACGCGGCTATCTGGTACGCCACCAATGCCGGGGGTTACTTCTACAATGCGTTGAATGACGGCTTTGTGTTAACCGGCGGCACGTACCCGGATCCCGATATCACTTGGGTGTTTTACCTCGACGCCGATGCGAAGGGCCAAGCAACGGGTGGGATAAAGGGCGTGGCCGTTTTGCACCAGGGTGACCTTCAAGGCCTGGTGGCAGAATCCTCTTCAACCACCAAAAGGTGGATCGGCGGCTCGGGACATGAACTCGGGCATGCATTTGGATTGTTGCATCCCCCGAGCTGTGAAACCCCCATCCCGGGCGTTGTCTGCGCCTCCTCTGCCCTGATGTGGCTCGGCTATACGACCTATCCCGATACCTACCTGCTTCCGGCTGACAAAAGCATTCTCAACCAGAGCGGGTTCTTTTATGCACCCACGAATGTGATCAGCCTTTTATCCCCGCAAATCGGAACGAACGGTTTCAGCTTCAATGCCAACGTCGAAACTGGATGGCCTTATCGTGCTCTTTCCTCCTCGAATCTGCAGATTTGGGATAATTATACAAATTTTGTCACCCAATCCTCTAACGTGCAAATCCATGCGACTATTTCGAGCACCAACAAATTGTTTCGCGTGCAATACAAATAGCGCCCGGCTCCCTACTTCCACATGAGCCTTTGGGTTCAAAAACGTTTGGGCGTAGTTGCATTGGTGTCGATGGCGGCTGCCGCGACGTGCCCAGGCGCCAGTGGGCAACTCGATCCCAGCTTCCTGCCCAACGCCTCCGGACAACCAGTCGGCGCTGTCTTATGTGCACTGCCAACCGCTGATACCAAGATCGTCATTGTCGGGGCTTTTACTCAAGCCGGGCCCTTCCTTTTTCATGGAGTAGCGCGGTTGAAAAACGACGGGGCTTTGGACGTTTCCTTTAATCCGGGTACCGGCGCGGATGATGTCGTCAATTGTGCGGCGCTTCAGCCGGACGGAAAGGTGCTCATTGGCGGTCTTTTCCGGCAGATTAACGGTGTCTTAAATCCCAAAATTGCCCGGCTCAATCTGGATGGCTCAGTCGATGGAACATTCGTCTCCAGGCTGGACCCCGGTGGCAATGTTAACGCTCTTGCCGTCCAGGCCGACGGGTCAATAGTGGTCGGTGGAGCTTTAACCGTCGGCGGTCATACCAACCTTGCCAGGCTCAAAGCCGACGGGTCGATTGACGCCACTTTTTGCCCTCAGCTGTCATCAGATGGGATCGTCAATTGTATCCTCATTCAACCCGACCAACACATCCTGGTCGCCGGGACATTTACGCATTTCAATTCATTCTCCAGAAGTAGAATTTGCCGGTTAAATCCAGATGGAGCTTTAGATTCCACATTTGATCCCGCCGCCGGCCCCGATGGCCCGGTTTACGCACTAAACCTTTCGACTAATGGGGCCATTATGCTGGGCGGACGTTTTAGTTCGCTTTCCGGCGCCCCGAGAAATTATCTCGGAGAACTCAATCCGGACGGATCCTTGTCGACAGCCTTTTCAACGGATTCGGGGCCGAACGACGCGGTCTACGCACTGGCTGGGGATCACGACGGAGTTCTGGTCGCGGGCCGGTTTACAGAGTTCAATAGCCAACCGCGACTCAGAGTTGCCCGCCTGCTTAGCGATCGCTCATTGGATACGAGCTTCACGACGCAGGCTGGGCCTGGCGATTCCGTTTACACGGTCTACTCGGCGGGATCTTCAAACGTTTTCATCGGCGGCTCTTTCACTAATGTTGGGACGCAACCGATCAAGTATATCGCTCGGCTCGGTCCCGAGGGCATCCCGGATTCAGGATTCAACCCCGGCCAGGGAATTGGCAGCGATATCTACGCGGTTATTCCCCTGACCAACGGTCAGATTCTAGTTGGAGGTGGTTTCCTCAATATTGACGGGCATGGACAGAGCGGTTTTGCCCGATTGCAGCCGGACGGTTCGCTCGATTCCTCGTTTCGGCCGCCGCTCGCGAAGACCTTTGTAGGAACCGCGGCGCTTCAAAAGACGGGCAAGATCGTCATCGGTGGTGTAATCTATCCGGCCGGCGCGACGAATTTTCTGCGACTTGCCCGGCTGAATGCAGATGGCTCGTTTGATCCCGTGTTCAACGTTGGCACAGGCGTGGATGCCAGAGTTCAAGCCGTTGCCGCCCAACCTGACGATAGGATCCTGGTCATTGGCTCCTTCCTCCACTTCAGCGGAATATCAGCTCGCGGACTCCTGCGGTTGAATTCAGAGGGATCGCTCGATCCAACGTTCAGTTCCGGCGCGGGGCCGGACAATAACATCAATACCTTCGCCATCCAGCCTGACGGCCGGATAATCATCGGAGGTGATTTCACCAGGTTTAACACTCTTGCCCGAAGCCACATTACCCGGCTGAACGCCGACGGCTCCCTGGATCCAAGTTTCAATCCTGCGGCCAAAACGGATTACCCGGTCTCCGCGATAGCAGTTTTGCCCGATGGCAAGCTGCTCATTGGTGGAGATTTCAGCTCGGTGAATGGAATTAAACGAAACCGTCTGGCGAGGCTTTTGCCGGACGGCTCCGTGGATATGGCGTTTGATCCCGGCGTGGGCCCAAACACTCACGTCGGTGTAATTCTGCCGCAGACCGACGGCAGGTTTACCATCGGCGGATTCTTCAACTTCGTTGACGGGTCACCGCGGAATTATTTCGCGCGGATGAACCCCGATGGAACCTTGGATTCAGCCTTCCAAATTGGGCAAGGGGCCGACTTCCCGGTGTACGCTCTGGCACTGCAGAGCGATAACAAAGTGTTAATTGGCGGCAGTTTTGGGCACGTGGATGGCCAGGTGCGAAGCCATATCGCCCGGCTCTTCAATGACGTCGCCGGCCCGCCGCTCGACACTCGGCTGGGCGGTAATCCCGATGCAACCGTCTTAACTATTCGGGCTGACGCCAACCTTTCGATTGAACTCCAATCCTCCTTGGATTTGGTCTCCTGGAGCAGCGAAGGGACGGTCACAATCCCGTCCGGCAACTCAATCGAGGTCAGGCTGGCGTCGACGAATTCGAGGCACAAATTTTATCGAGTGGTTTATAAGTAGCCACCTCCGGCGTGGATGTTTTTCAAATCGTAGCGGCGGTTGAGTCTGACCCTTACTTTCGCTGAAGCCAGTAGCCACGACCCCTCGCGCCCGCCTAAACGTACGAGTGAGTCCGTTGGCGCGAACGTTATGGCAGATCATTCGCCCAGCCGGAAGAACCCCTGCTGCCCGGAAAACGGGACAATCAAGCTGTTCAGCCCATTCGTAATCACAGGGGGCCCAAAATTCGTGTGCCATGCCGGACGCGCCAGGTTGGTCGTCCACTCCAGGTTGAACCCGGTCAGCCCGGTCGGCCAAAGGAACACAGCGCTGCCCTTGTTTACCTGGACCTGCAGGCGTATGGGGGGAGGAGGCAGAACAACCAGGGTTGCGGTTGAACTGGTCGCTTTTCCTACCCCATTGGTAATAACGACGTGATAGGTCCCTTCATCGGTTTTGGAAACACGATTCAGAGTTAGTGTTTGGTTCGTTTCAAGCCGCAGGGCGTTTACTCCCTTAAACCATTGATACTTCAGTGGCGGCGTGCCGATCGCTCCGACCCCAAACACGGCCGTGGTTCCCGCAATATTGGTCCGCGATGCTGGTTGCGAGACAATGCTGGGTGGATCGAGAACTATCAGCCATGCGGGAGCGCTCGTAATGCTGCCTCCATCGTTGGAGACAACGACCCTGTAGGTGTCGGCATTGGTGTCGGTGACGTTCGTTAAAACAAGGTTCGTGGAGAGCTGGTTCGCGAGGAGATTCGTCGACCTGAGCCATTGGTAAGTCAGGGGAGGCTGGCCAGCCGCCGAAACACTGAAAGTGGCGGTGGTGCCCGCGAGATTAGTCCGACTCGACGGTTCAGAAACAATGACCGGCAAAGGGATCGGTACTAGATCAATCCTGAAGATCGTTCCATTCGTTCCATCCGTGATTTTGCCACCACGCCTGGTGCTGCCGTAGAGCGTGTTCCCGGAGAGGGTCACTCCCGCACCCGGAAAAGCGCCGTCGGCAGCGTTCGAAAAGGCGTGCAACACTTTGAAGTTTAAGCCATCTGACCTTAGGCTGTAAACGGTTCCGCACGCATAAGGGCCATACACTGGAGTTGCGCGATAAAGTATGTTGGTCCCAAATGCGAACGGGCCCCAGGTCCAATCTAAACCGTCCTGGTTCGTGACAGACCCGGGCCCCGGCACGTCAAATGTATGCAAGACCGTGAGGTTCCCGGTTAGATCCATTTTGAAAACCTCACATATGCGACCCGATTGCCCCGTGTCGTATGTGATCCCAAATAGACTATTGTTCGTAAGCAGCAGCCCGGGTGTAGTACTCCAACGGGGGAAATTCCTTAACACGACGAAATCGCTGCCGTCTGGCTTGCATGAAAAAATCGCCCCGAGAAAATCACCGTAAGCGGTGCCTCCATATATCCTGCCCTGGCTGAATTGTAGTGGCCCCCAAGGTACGATAAAGGTCCCACCTGCGCCAAATACATGAAGAGTAATGAAGTTGCTGCCGTTTGAGTCCATCGAAAAGATAGTCCCCCACCCACTGCTCCCGCCCCACGCCGTAGCCCCATAAAGTTTGTTGTTCACGAAAAGCAAAGGACCTGACGGGGAGATTCCATCCTGATTGGTGAGAGACCCTGCGAGCCGCGGACTGAACGTATGGAGAACCGTAAACTGTGACCCGTTGGTCATCATTGAGAACACAACTCCGTTCCCAGTCGCTATGCCTCCTCGATCTACCCCGGGGACGGTGCCGTACAGGACGTTACTTACCAGCAGCAAACTGGCATTCGGTACCCAAAGGTCCTGGGCACCATCCGCGCCACCGGTGAACGCGTGCAGTATCCGAAAATCGGACCCGTTAGTGTTCATCGAAAAGACAACGCCATTGTTGTAAGCGCCGCCACTATCTGTGATCCCGTAAATCACGTTGGAGGCTACAACCAGCGTTGATTCTGGCCAGGCTCCGTCTGAGCCAGAGAAGCTGTGTAACGTGGTAAAGACCTGCCCGTGTGCTACGGTGCCGAGTAAAAGGATGGCTCCAGCCAATTCCAAACCCGCCAGCACGCCTTTGGTTCGCTTTCTCATAACACGCGAAGAAAAGGCTTTATTCTGAGGCCGAAAAGCGTTGGCCGACACGTTTGCTTTCACTCTTTTCACGCCGCTGCAGGGTTTTTTGTCACTGACTCAACCTGAAAAACCGCTGAGTGCCGGAGATGGGATTGGTGACCGTGATTTGCCCGTTGACAGTAACGGGCACGGGAGTGTCGGACGTCCAAACAGCCGATGGACCCAAATTGGTCGTGCATTGCAAAGTGAAGCCCGGGAAATTTGTAGGCCACGTCAGGATCAGATTCTCTCCCATCGCGATTTCCGCCAAAACAGGCGCCGCCAAGGGCAACGAAAGGCTGAACACAGTTCCATAGTTATTCACGCCGCCGATAGTTGCGGTGCCATACAGCTTGCCGTCGGAGAGCACCAGGCTGTTCGGACCCAATCCGTCGCTTCTAGTAAAAGAATGAAGTGGTGAAAAGACCAAGCCATCGAGATTGATCGCGAAGGCCGTGCCCCCGCCGAGACGCCCGCCTTTAGGAGCCACACCGAATAACGTATTGCCTGACACAAGCAATTTAGCCATCGGCAGAGCACCGTCCTCGTTGGCCAGACTGTTTCCGGAGGTTGCCGTAAATGTATGTATCATCCTGAAAGCCGAGCAATCGGTATTTACGGTGAAGATCGTGCCATTGCCAAAGGCACCGCCCCATTCGGCGGCCCCATACAGGACATTGCTCCACAAAGTCAATGGTCCTGGAAACCCACCATCTTTATTTGAGTAAGAAAGCGGACTCCCAACGCCCTGGTCGAACTCGTGCAGGATTAGAAAACCTGAGCCGTCAGTTTTAATGGAAAATACGGTTCCTTTGTTGGCAAGGCCGTAAGCCGTCGTTGTTCCATAAAGAGTATCGCCCGACAAAACCAATCCGCTCGAAGGAACAGCTGCGGTGAAACCTCCGAAACTATGCAGGTTAGTAAACAGCAGTCCATCGGTTGTAACGGCGAACAGTGTTCCCAGGCCGTTCGCACCGCCGTTCGGGGTCGTCCCGTATAAAGTCGATCCTGCTAAAACCAACTCACCGGAAGGATTGGCTCCGTCCGCGTTGGGGCCGAGTTGCTGAGCAACCGAAGTAAATTGGTGCAAGATTTTTAAGCCGGACCCAGTAGTGTTGATTGCGAACACAATGCCGTTGCTCCAACTGCCCCCCTGCAACGTCGTTCCGAACAGGGTGTCACCGGACAAAACCAAACCCCCATATGGAGTAGCTCCTTCAGTACCACTGAAGGAATAAAGCGTTCTAAATTCTGAGCCATCAATGTTGACGGCAAAAACCGTTCCGTTACCGGAGGGACCACCGTTGGCGGTTGTTCCGTACAAGGTGTTGCCTGATAAAAGCGCTCCCGCATAAGGCCGCGATCCATGGATCCCATCAAAATAGTGCAAATTCGTTACGCTTTGCGCCTTGATTTGGTTGGCCACCACAAAGCTAAGGCCCAGGATCAGAAAACGCACGAGAGATCGGTTTTTACAATTCATTTTCACAGCCTATGTTGATGTGAAACTGCGCTTTTCATCGGGTGCGCTATTTGCGAATTGCTTCCCGGGTGGTCTACGTCAGGAAGGGAGTCTGTCAGAAGCGGGTCAAAAAGTCTGTAAGGGAAACGTGGATTTTTATGTGCGTAAAATGCTTACCTAACGCCGGGGCCGACGTTTGCATGGCTTGGCGCAAAGCCAGCCTTCCATCCGGTAGTTACACAATTTGTGGTCGCCACGACCGGGCGGGGCATTTGGGATTTGCCCACCAGTGGAAGGCAGTCATTCCACCGGTGGGCAATTCCAGAGGAATTCTCAGCGGCCGGCTAGCCCGGCTGAACTGGTTGGGAGACCCGTAACGGTTGTCAAAGAATGAAGTGAACCATTAGACCCAACCTCAAAGGCACTGATTGTGCCGTTGCCATTGTTAAGGCTGTAGAGGAATCGCCCATTTTGACTTTGCGCCATGTCCGTTGGGTGACTGCCGCTTCCAGTGGACCCGGACACCCCGTTCTGCTCGAGCAGATTCAACGTTCCATCGTGGCCCACCTGAAAACCGGAGATCGAACCGCTCCCCGCGTTGGCTGTATAAATGAAACGTCCATTATGGGAAGTGAGGAGCCAGCAGGCCGCCGTTTGCTTGGTTGGCACAGCGCCGGCCAGGGTCGTGAGTTCGCCTTCTTCGGAGATCTCATATGCAGACGCGGAACTGGCATTGGCTGCCCCACCGGCCGCCTCGGATACGAAGAGACGGTTCCGGCGCCCAACATCAAATCCAAACGGAGTGGTTCCAACGGATTGGAAACTCCTGGCGCCGGTAACCAGCCCATCATCTCCGACCACAAAGGTGTCGATCAGGCTGGTGACGCGTTCCGTGACGATTAGCGCGTCACCCTCGCGCGAGAATGAAACCTGGGCCGGACCCGTACTGGCTGCGCTCAAGGCGTGAGTGGAACCGGGCAAGGGCACGAGGTTTCCATCGGCAAAGATAAACCCGGTTATGTTATCCGTGTCGCCCGCCAGGCCACCGGCGTTGAGCACGTAAAGCAGGTTGTGGCGAAGCGCCAGGCTCACCGGCATGCGGCCACCTGACGCCACTTTGTCGCTGAGGGTGATCCCTTGCGGCGATATTTTCAGGACCGAAATCTCGCCGCTACCAGCATTGCACGCGAAAAGCCAACGCCCGTCGCGGCTTAGGAGAATCGAGCCCTGGCTGGGCAATCCCTGTGCTGCTCCCGTCCCAGCGCCCCCGGTTGCGACGCTCCCTGCGTGGCTCAGGTGCCCTGACGGTTCCCGTTCAAAAACCATCACGTGATTGCCCGCAGCGGCATTATCCATGGTGTACAAAGCCCCCTCCTCCTCGGCTTTAACTTTCCCGGTGATGAATCCCAAGCCAAGGGCAAGCCCCAGGCACGATGTTGTGAATATGGATCTTTTCATAAGCATTCTGTCGTTTCGTGTGCCAGGAGCGAAAGTTCACCTTCCGCCCAAGCGGAAACGCGCCCGCTCCTGGCGTGGCAGAGAGCGCCCTGATTTAGCGCTCCTGTTCTCTGCACGCCGCGAAGTCGGGCACTGAACGGAATCCTTACAAAGAATTATTGGGGAGGAGGAGGTTTGTCTTTCATTGCCTCCTGAAGGCGGGCCCGCATTGTATCCTTGGCCTCGGGCGAAAGCGTGTGCGAGGGATTGGCCTGGGTCTCCGTGTCCAAACCCCCGCAAGCTTTGTGAAGGAAACGGATCTGGGACGCATAACGACGGCACCACACGCAATAAAGCAGGTGTATTCGCATCCCCAGCCACTGATACCAGCGGAGCCTGGCCTCCATCGATTGCGAAACCAAGCGAGTTACCTGGCGGCAGTTCAACATGGAGTCGAACCTCCGATTCGAATCGCGAAAGCGTTCATAGTCATTTTCTCTCTCGGCTCCGTCCAAACCAATTAACCTCAAGGCATCGGCGAAGAGCCATTCGCGCCCGGTGCAGCATGACCCAAAAGTTGTTCGGCGTTATGTCAAATTCCTTACAGACTTCTTCCGATGAGACATCATCGACTTCGCGCCGCAGGAAAACCTGGGCCACTTTATCCGGAAGACCCGAAACACATTCCTGGAATACGACCTGAAATTCTTTATTCATCAGGGTGTCGTCCGGTGCTTCCCACGCGCTCGGAGCCACCCGGAGAATCCAACCGTCCTTTCCTGGTCCACCGGAATGAAAAAGCCCCTCTTCCTCGGGCACCGAGGATCCGGGCTCCAGGAAAGCCGTCTCGCGGCTCTGCAACCGGTAATAATCCACCAGCTTGTTGCGGAGGATGCCAAAAAGCCAGGAGCGTTCCGTCGAACGGCCGGCGAAGCTTTGTTTGGCTTTGAGCGCAGCCAGAAAGGTTTCTTGAACCAAATCTTGCGCTATCGCCCGATCTCGAACGCGCAGCATCGCGAAGCCGAAGAGAACATCGCCGTATTCGTCCAGCCACCTTTCCGGGTCTATTTGCGGGACTTCTGTTCTCGACGGCCCTGGCGTGGTAACTTTTTCGGTCTGGAGCTGATCGGGCGACATTCGTGGTTCTGGTCTGTATTACAAATCGCCCAGGTCATCCAGGAAGCAAGCAACGGTTGCGCTAAAAGGGATCAAAACCTCTCAAAGGCAACGGTTCCGCTGCATTGCCGGGTCAAAATGTGGTTCACAACTGACCCGGGCATGAACGAAAATCACGATAATAATGACCGAGCGTCCCCGAAAAAGCGGCCGGGCTTTGTCTTTGACCGCGATGTGCTGTAAGTTTTTCGAAAGAACGACGACTTCCCCTGTGGAGCCGTTGCAGGTTTCTGCGATTTGCGAGCTCCTGAAGTAAAAAAACAGACAAACAATGGAATCGTATGTCCTCGATAAAAATTGCAGCAATCGCCGCTGCCATGGTGGTTGCGGCGGGTCTCCTGACCGTGGTGCGCCGCGGCCATGCACAAACCCCAGAAACTATGGCTTTCGAGCCAGGAAACATGAAAGAATTTAAAAAGCCCCAAACTGCAGAATTGAAAAAGAAGCTGTCGTCCGAGCAATTCGCAGTGACCCAGCAGTGCGGAACCGAACCAGCATTTCACAACGCCTATTGGAACAATCACAAACCCGGCATTTACGTGGATGTCGTCTCTGGCGAACCCTTGTTTAGTTCCCTCGATAAGTTCGATTCAGGCACGGGTTGGCCCAGCTTTACGCGGCCGTTACAAGAGACGGACATTGTCGAAAAGCGCGACTCAGCCTTCGGCATGCAGCGCACGGAAGTGCGTTCCAAGATGGCCGATTCACATCTTGGGCACGTGTTTGAGGACGGTCCAGCCGACAAGGGCGGCATGCGTTATTGCATCAATTCGGCCGCCCTGAAATTCATTCCCGTCGAGGAAATGGATCAGGCAGGGTACGGTCAGTACCTTGGACCTTTTGTTAAAGCCGGCCTGGTCAAGGCGCCGGTCCATGAAACCGCCATTCTGGCGGGCGGCTGTTTTTGGGGAATGGAAGAGATCATCCGCAAAATACCCGGCGTCACCCGGACGACGGTTGGCTATTCCGGCGGGACTACTGCGGATCCGACGTATGAAGATGTGTGCACTGGCGCGACAGGCCATGCGGAGGCTATCCAGGTAGAATTTGATTCGAGCCGGCTCACCTACGAGAAACTTCTGGATTATTTTTTCCGGATGCATGATCCGACCACCTTGAACCGGCAGCACAACGATGTTGGCACTCAATATCGCTCGGCAATCTTTTACACCACCGAGGCTCAAAAAGAGACCGCCCAACGCGTCAAAGAGCAATGGGCGAAATCCGGCAAGTTCAGCCGGCCGATTACGACGGAAATTACTGCTGCCGGGAAATTCTATCCCGCGGAAGAGTATCATCAAAAATATCTGGTGAAACATCCGGGCGGCTACACCTGCCACGTCTTGCGGGATTGAAGCGTGTTTGGTGGAAGAAGCCACCACGCCGGCCCGGCGCTCGAGTTGTCACCCCGGGCGCCGGGTTAAACTGTAACCACGCGAACGCATCGTCGCCGCCGGTGTTATCCTGAGTGGACGAACGACACGCTCAAAAATCATTTATTGATTGCTCAGCCGGTAAAACTGCTGTGAGCGGGAAAGTGGATTGGTGACGGCGTTTTGACTGCCGACGACACCCTGTCCACGGGACACAAAGCTCCAGGCTACAGGCGGGACCAGATTAGAGGCCGATTGGAGATAGAAACCTGAAGCATTCGTCGGCCAAAGCACGACCAGGTTTGCTCCGGACAGGCTAACGCTGGTGAGCGTCGGTGGCGGGGGGGCAATTTCGATTGGCGAATAATTGTTCGTGTAAGCATTCGCGTTGGTTTGGCCATAGTAGATTGCGCCCATACCCCACAAGCTGCCATCGGTTTTAATGAAAACGCTAAAACCACCTCCCGCAGCAACGGCAACGACGTTGCTTGGGACGATCTGAACCGGGAGATAGTGTGCGTTGGTCGTTCCAAGCCCCAGTTGACCCGACCCATTATCTCCGATGCCCCATAGGCTTCCATCCTTTTTGAGGAAAAGGCCGAATGGCGGTTGGGTTAGAAAGCTCGCTGCCACAGAGACAACATTGCTGCGAACGATTAGCTTGGGCACGTGACTGTCGTTGGTCGTTCCGTCGCCTAGCTGCCCTGCGGAGTTATCACCCATCGCCCAAAGACTGCCGTCCGATTTGCAAAAATAGCTGAACCCATATCCAGCAGAAATCGCAGTCACGTTGCTCGAAACAATTAACTGCGGCTTGGGAATAGTTGCGTTGTTGGTCCCATTCCCCAGTTCGCCCAAAGAGTCATCTCCCATCGCCCAAAGGCTGCCGTCCGATAGGGTGAACAAAGTGTGGTAAAGGCCTCCGGACGCCGACGTTACGCGGATACCCACCGCGTTGGGAAAGACCTCCTCTGGTAGATTGGTGTTTGTCTCGGTCCCATCTCCTAGTTGGCCAAGTTCGTTGTCGCCCATTGCCCAAAGCCCACCTGAGGCTGTGAGATTGGAATTGTAAGTCCCAAACAGACTGAAAGCTCCCCCGGCTGCGATCGGTCCAAGACTTTCAGACATCGGAACCGATAATACCTGTTCGGGTGTACTCCGACTCGTGCTGGTGCCGTCGCCCAACTCGCCGGCGGTGTTATTGCCGGTCACCCAGAGCGTATTGCCCTTCTGATAAAGGCTGTGTGCACTTCCGGCGGCGATTTGGCCAACACCGCTGGAGACCAGCTGTTGCGGAACGTCCGCATAGTTGATCTGCGAGCCGATTCCCAATTGCCCGTCGAAATTCTCCCCCATAACCCATAGGCTGCCATCAGCCTTTGTAAAAAGAATGTGCCCCACGCCGGCCGCGACCTGAGTTACCGGCTGAGCGATCACCTTGCCCTGGATCAAGCCCAGGCAGGCCGCGAAGGCGGGCAGCAAAAGCGCCTGTCGGCAAAAAACCAGCCAATTGCGCGAACCTGGGCTTCTGACAGGAAGTTGTTTTTTTGAGCACCTCATAAAATTAGCTTACTATGAGTAAAGATTTGGGCCTTTAGGTGTGCGTACGGTGTGGCATCCAGAATACGATTGAAGGCGGCGTCTGTCGACATTGAAGAGACGGCAATGAACGGAGCGTACGGCCGCGACAACTCGTGCACATACCTGGGGTAGTGATGCACTTGGGGGAATGACCCTTAGCTTTTTAATTCTTGAGTTTTCATTGCGCTGGTGCGTATCAGCAGGTTTAGTCCGGGCAAAAGTTTTAAAGGAAAGTCGTCGGGAAAAATGCGCTGAGCTTTGGGGTGGAAACTCAGGAACCTTGCTTTTAAATGGCGCGCCCGCCGCGACTCGAACGCGGGACCCTCTGCTTAGAAGGCAGATGCTCTATCCAACTGAGCTACGGGCGCACTTTATTGATTAGCAGATGCTTGCAGATTGGAATATTTCCAATTTCAGATCGGATACTGCCACATGAAAACTGGCGCTCCGGCTGCCGAGAATCTCTGGCAGAGGACGCAGTATTCAAATCTGCTTCGGTATAAGCCATCAGGCGTTTTCTTCGCACGAATCCGGATCAACGGCAAGTTGATTCGCCGGAGCCTTAAGACTCAGCGTCCTTTCTGTTGCGAAACTTCGGCTGAGTGAACTGGAAAAACACGAGCGGCAACTAGCGGAAAAGCAGACCACCGCGATAAACGGAGGAAGGATCACCGTTGAACATGCGGCAAAGATCTGCGAAGAGCGCCTGCGATGTTTCCCCAAAACCAGGCGCCCTTAGTCACCGCCTTATGCGTTGCTTCAACAGTCTTAAAGAAACGTCACGGCTCGGAAATTTGAGAGGCAAGGTTTTTTGGAGCGATGTTCTGAAAATGTTTTAGATTAAACGCCCAGATTTTCTCTGCTCCACTTTTTGCCGCGCACTTAAGCAAAACCGCGTCGTAAATCGTCCCGCCGTGGATTCCTGAAAGCGCTGCCTCTCGAATCAGCGGCGCGTATTCGCCGGGAGTCAGGGCGGTGACCTTAAAATGCTTAACCACGTTTTCTTCAATGCTCAAAAGTGCTTGCGCCGGGGTGTGGCGAAACGGCGGAGGAAACTTGGTGAGGACTGAATACATTTCAGCCATGCTGTGGCCGGAAATATGCCCTTGATCTTTCCCGGCCTGAACGCGGTCTAAAATCTCAAATGCCCTTACATGATGCTCGTGTTTTGTGATGACCGCCGCCACCAAAACGCTTGTGTCGAGGAACACCTTCATGCGCGGCGTTTTCGCCCCGAGATGTCACGTCTGGCGGAATCTTCCCGGTCCGCCCTCTCCTCCTCGAGGATCCGCTCCAGCGTCTCGTGGTTTAGCGTCTCCTCGCCCGGGCTCGAGAACACAAGCGCCTTCCCTTTTCGAATGAGACCATACTCCTCTTTGTTCGGGGTTAATGTGACAGAGGAACCTTGGATTGAGACCTTGAGCGTATCGCCTGGTTTGATGGCGAGCTCTTCGCGGACGTCCTTAGGGAGGACGATTCGCCCGGCCGGGTCGATTGGCACGATCCTGTCGTTCATACCATTACATGATACCATTGCCGTTTGAAAATGGCAATAATAGCACAGCGCATGTCCGCTTTCCGAACCGGGAGCCGATCAAAGCAGTGTTGTGGGCCGGGCGGCCTTCCGGCACTTTTTGCGCGGGCCTCTGTGCTATCCCGTGTCTTGGCCGAGATACGGATTAAGAGAAACCGGCAGATTCGTCGATTTGATGGATTGAATATGAATAACCTGACCAATGCCCGGTTGCGCGAGCTCAAGGCCCAGGCTCAACAGCTGAAAGCCACCTTGAGGATCGGCAAAGACGGTTTGAGTCCACAGTTTCTGGCTGCACTCGACGATGCGTTGCGGCACCGGGAACTTGTCAAAGTGAAGTTCGACTACTTTAAAGAACGCAAAAAGGAGCTTTCACCGGAGCTCTCGGACAAGAGCGGCAGTCGGCTGATCACCCGGGTCGGGAACGTGGTTGTGCTTTACAGGCCGAAACCTTGATGCCTTTGGCGTTGCACCGTGTCGGTTTCGGCTCGCTGCTGGGAGTGCTCCAACACCCCTGGATGCTTCACGCCAGGTGCGGTTAGTTCACACGCAAAGGGCGTCTTTTTCTGTGAGGTCGTCGAGCGACAGCGAATCCGAAGTTTCCGCCGATTGCTCGTTTCGCGATATCAAGCGGCTCATCGTGGCGCGTAAGCTGGCGCAGTCAAATGGCTTTTTCACAACGATGTCGACCGGATTGGCTCGATTGGCTTGGTGCTCGAAGGCGGTCAGCATCAGGATCGGCTGGTCCGGGGCGACTCTCCTGATTTTCATGGCGAGCTCATCGCCTTTGACAAAAGGCATTTCGAAATCGGTCATGACCAGGTCGAACTTGCCGGTGGCAAAAAGAGCGAATGCTTCGGCGCCGTTATTGGCTTCGACAACGGTGTGCGAGTCCTTGGACAGCAGCAGGCGGATGGTGTCCCGCACGGCCCGTTCATCTTCTACGAGCAAGATCCGCTTGCCGGTGATTGATTCCGCATTTGAATTCATAGTTCGCGGCGATGAAAGAGCAGATCGCTTGCCACGAACACCTGGCCCGGAATTGCTATAAGCCGTTTGTATTCAAAAGCGAATACTTCTTATGGCGCGGTTTGGCTCCCGCCTTGGGACTTCACAACTGAGAATCGGGGTTTCTCCCAATCTTATTGGCGACAGGCTTAATGGACGCAAGCAGCGCGGAGAAAGCTCGTGGATGAGGGCAAGACTGAGGGGCCGAAAACCGTTGTGGCGTCGGCTGCTGTAATATTGGTCCACATCTTCCAACTGAACAGATCCGGGCTTTGCTCCACGACGTATTGACGGCCGCGTTCGCCTTCGAGAATGACCTGCGCCTGGCCGCTTGGCAGAGCGCTGCCCACGAGCCTGGGTGTGAGCCATATCGCAGGGGCGGGATAGCCGGCGATGTATTGTTCAAACGCCGCCATGTCGGAATAATTATTTTGCCAGGTGGTGTACATGACGCCGGAAATGCCCGGGTAAAGACTTGCGGAGTTCAACCAGTTTGTGACGAGCGAAGGAGCAGAATCATAATACCCGGCAATGACCTGTCGATTGCCCCGTTGCGCAAAGAACTTCAGGGAGGCATCACGCGCGCCGTAATACCACGGAGCAATGATCAGGTCGCTGTCCAGCCCGAGCCATGACCCTGTGAGGTCGCCGCGAACCAGGTAATAATTTGCGTGGGCATTGTGGTTCGGATCGAACATGTCGCTCCACACATAGATCCGCCCATTGGGATTGACCTGTCGCAGAATCGCCGCGCACGCCCGGACGTTTTCAGCCAGGAGCGGCCCGGCGTCCAGGTGTCGGGCCTGGCATGCGCCGCACCAATTGAGCACGCGAATTTCGTCATGCGACATGAAGTAGCCTTTGGTGCCCAACGCGGCGTTCATCCGTTGAGCCTGGTCCAGCAGCAAGCTCATGGTCTTGGGCTCCGAAGGGCAAATCATTGCCTGGCCGTCATTGACCGTGGCCGCGTGAAACCAGGAGGCGCGCAGCCGGGTGCCGTTGGTCAGCGCGTTGGACAGGAGCTGGAGTTTGGGCGGGGTGTGATAGACATCGTAAACTCCCGGATACGGAACGCTACCCATCAAGGGATCGGCGAGGCTGGCGAAATCAGTGCCTTCCACCAACTGCGGCCCGTTTTCAACCTGCACGCTGAGCGGCGCGCCGGGCCGTCGGATCAGGTTTAAAAAGCCGACCTCCTCGATAGTCGCATTATCCCACCACAAAGAACCGGTAGTGCCTCCCCAGACCCCAAAATAGACGCTGACCGTCGAATTCGAGAGGGAATTAAACACGACGTGGTGTGTGGTCCAACCCTGGGTTGGCTGCACGCCGAGATTGTTGTAATTCAGGTCCTGGTTGCCGGCCAGGACTGCCACCTGCGGGGCCACAACGAAATTGGTAGTCTTCACCTGCACTGTGATGTGGTACTCTCGGAATGGTTTGACCGTTAATTGCTGCACGATGCGCGCGTTTGCGCCATTCGGATTGGTCACCCGCGCCGAGCCGTTGTCCTCGACAACGTTCGAATCCTTCCATGTCCATAACGACAGATTGGAGAAATCGCCGCCGGGGAAACTTACCGGGGGATCGGGCTGAATGGATGCGACTTTATTGGACACAACCAGGAGAGCGGCTTGCACCGGCAGCCCTTCAATCAGGTTAGGGTCATTAAAGAGCAGGTCATTGGAGTATCCGATCGGGAAAATTGCGGGCACGATTTCAATGTGATTTGTCAGCGCGGCTTGCTTGATGATTCCCAGGTTGTTGAAGTAATGGGAATCCATGGTCTGCAGACGTGCGAACTTTGAATCGCCCAGGAGCATGTGCGTGTACCCGGCCTGGGAGGCGCGCTGCAGCAGAGCTACGAGGTTGGTGATGTTGCTGTCCACCCACAGATTCTGTGAAACATAAAACCAGCGCTCGATCGCGCAGGCGCGTTCTCCGGCCGTCACCAACAGGAAAAGGGTCAACACCACAATAGGCAGGGGCTTGCACTTGCGCATTGGCCGAGAATGACAGGGACTAGGGCGGGTCTCAAGCTCGGTGGAGAATGGCACCCATCAGGTTTGTTATTGACAAAGATAAGCAGCTTGTGAAAGGATTTCCGCGTTCCACATGACAGCACTTCAAGTGCAGCCGGTCCGCGCAATCCCGCACATCCGCGAATCCAACGGCCCAACTCGTATTCACCGTGCATCCCTATGCCACGCAAAACATCCTTCGCTGCAAAAGCGCTGAACGTCGTTTTGGTCTTCACATTGGCTTCGCCTGAGCCGTCGCAGCTGGGAGTTGTGGCCGGTTCGATGCTTTTGTGGGCCGGCGCATCGGCGGCTAAGGCGGCGCCGTCCATTGGTGCCGCTCGAATTTTGACGAAGGCATCACCGGCTCCAATCCAGCTGGCGCCGCTGAGTTTCAGCGCGAGTCCTTCGGACTCGGAGATATTCAACGCCCGCGTTTTTGACGAGCCTTTGGTTCCCGTTGACAACCAGCCCACCCCCGGGGAGAACCGGGCCCTGGCAACGGCGCTTTATAATTACGCCCATCGCGCGGTTCGCGACGATTGTTCCAGCCTGGCTGCTTTTGCTGAAGCGTTTCCGGATTCGCGTTGGACCGGGACCTTGTTGCTGCACCTTGGAACGGAATATTACAACAACGGATATTTTTCGAAGGCATTGGCCGCGTGGGAACAGTCGTGGACGCGTTTGTCCGTTGTTTCGGGCGGTCCGTCGAAAGTGGAGGCGGACCGCGCGCTGGGTGAGTTGGCGCGGATGTATTCGCGCCTGGGCCGGGTAACAGAGATGGCGCAGTTGTTGGACGGGACCCACGATCGGGATCTTGAAGGGCCGGCCACGCAACTGGTCGGGGCGGCGCAAGGCGCTCTTTGGATGATGCAAAACAAGCCGGACCACTGTTTCAAATGCGGGCCGCTGGCGCTGGACCGGATCCTGTTGCGAATCGCTCCGGAGAAAGCGGGCACCCCGTTGCTGAATGATTATAAATCCGGTCCGGAGGGTTTTTCGCTGAGCCAGGTGGCGGAAATCTCAGGGAAGTTAGGGATGAATTACCAGATGGCGTTCAGGGAAGCCGGGGCGGCGTTTATCGTGCCGAGCGTGGTGCATTGGAAGGTGGGCCACTACGCGGCGCTGGTCGAGCGCTCTTCGGAAAGGATTCTGGCGCAGGACTACACGTTCCGCGGGACATTTTGGATGTCGCTCAAAGCATTGGGCGAGGAGGCCAGCGGTTATTTCCTCGTGCCTCCCGGGCCTTTGCCTGCGGGTTGGCGCAAGGTGTCCGAGGCGGAGGCCCAAAAAGTTTGGGGCCGCGGCTACGTGGGTGGTCAGGATCCAAACGCAACCGGCGATTATGACACGACCTGTGGCGGCTGCAATTTGTGGCACAGGTTCAAGAATGGGGTCTCAAGCGCGGTTTCAAGCGTAATTAACTTCTTTACCGGTGGACCTTCCGAAGGAATGCCGGCTTACACAATCCATGCAATGCTGGCGAGCCTGACGTTGAATGATATTCCTGTGGGATACACGCCGCCGGTCGGTCCTCCGATCTATTTCCGAGCCGCTTACCATCAGCGCGAGGCGAACCAGCCCGCGATTTTTTCCTATTCAAACCTGGGACAAAAATGGACGCACAACTGGCTTTCGTACATCACGGACAGCCCGGGATCTGTCGGGGGCAACGTGGCGCTTTACCTGGATGGAGGTGGAACGCTGAATTTTACCGGGTTTGACCCTGCCACCCAGAGTTACCGGAATGAGACAATGAGCTCGGGGCGGCTTGTGGTGCTCTCCAGCTCGAGCTACGAGCTTCAGTTTCCTGACGGCTCTCGCAAACAGTTTGCGCAATCAGATGGGTCTTCGGGGTCAACCCGTCGGATCTTTCTGACGCAAGTGATCGATCCGGCGGGGAATTCCGTTCAGCTGAATTACGACGCCCAGCTCCGGGTCACTAACATTGTCGACGCGATCGGCCAGTCGACGACGCTGCTCTATACCAACTCCGCTTACCCGTTTGCGGTCACATCGGTTATCGACCCATTCGGCCGCAGCGCGCAGTTCCAATACAATGCCAGCGGGCTTCTGGCCCAGATTACCGATGCTGTCGGGATGACGTCCCAGTTCAGCTACAGCACGAACCAATTCGTGTCGGCGCTGACGACTCCCTATGGCACGACGACGTTCGCCACGGGCCAGACCAACAGCGTCACCTACGTGCAGGCAACCGACCCCCTGGGGGCCAGCGAATTGGTTGTCTACAGCCAGCAACCTGTCCTGCCCCACGCTTTGCCGGCTTCACAGGTGCCTCACGGGCTTTCGACTTTCAACCTGTTCATCGACGCGCGGAATTCCTTTTTCTGGGACAAACGGGCTTTTGCCGAAGGTCCTGCAGACTTCTCGAAAGCGAAGATTTATCATTGGCTGCATTACACGCCCATTCCTGACGATTGCGCTCCTATCCTGGAAAGCGAACAGGAATCGCAGGAAGCCCGGGTTTGGTACAATTACCCGGGGCAATCGACCAATGACGGCGCTCCCTATTACCTGGACGCGGCTTACACTGGCGCCAGCGCGAAGCCCTCGGTGGTCATGCGCATCCTGGACGACGGCGGCATGCAGACATCGTTGTACTCGTACAACGCGTTTGGAAACGTGACCAATTCGACGGATCCGGTTGGCCGAACTTTCAGCTTCGTTTACGCATCGAACCAGGTTGATTTGCTCGAGGTGCGAATGACGCGCAACGGGAAGAACGAGTTGGTGAGCCGCACTACGTACAATGCTCAGCACCTTCCATTGACGGTTACCGATGCGGCTGGGCAAACCACTGTCAACGCATACAACTCGCGCGGGCAGTTGATTTCGCAAACGAATGCAAAAGGCCAGGTCAGCACTTTTTCCTACGATGCCAATGGATTTCTGCTAAGCGCGACCGGGCCGCTTTCAGGGCCCAATGACAGCGCGAAATTCACGTACGACGCGGTCGGCCGGATTCAGACCTTTAGTGATACCGAAGGTTATAAGGTGACTTTAGGCTATGACAACCTCGATCGCGTGACTTCGATCAGCTACCCGGACGGGACCTCCGAGCAGCGCGTGTTCGACAAATTGGACCTGGCGGCGGTCAAAGACCGGCTCGGGCACTGGACGACGAACAGTTACAACGCAATTGGTCAGCTGGTATCGACCCAGGACCCGCTCGGGCGCGTTACGCAGTATGAATGGTGCAAGTGCGGCGCTCTGACCGCCATGACGGATCCGATGGGCAGGACAACCCGCTGGATGTACGACGCGCAAAGCCGTGCGGTGGCCAAACAGTACCCGGACGGTTCAATGGAAACCGTCCAGTACGAAGCCAATACGAGCCGCGTTCGGATGCGACAGGATGCCGCGGGACAACAAACCCTTTTTGACTATTACCCGGACAACTCGCTGAAACGGGTGAGCTACTTCAACGCTGCGGTTGCCACGCCTCCGGTTTCCTTCACGTACGATCCTGACTACCTCCGGGTCACCGGCGTGCAGGATGGCGCCGGGGCATCGACCTATTCGTACTACCCGATCACCTCCAGCCCCACACTGGGAGCTGGCAAAGTTCAATCGGTTTCGGGGCCGTTGCCAAACAGCCTTGTGACTTACCAGTACGACGAGCTTGGCCGGGTCCTGAATCGCACGATCAACGGAGTTGGCCAGAATGTCGTTTACGATCCCCTGGGCCGTGTTACGAGTGCGACCAACATCCTGGGAACGTTCCGCTATTCCTACGTCAATGCGACCGCTCGACCGGATGCGATTGTCTTTCCGAACGGCCAATCCAATGTTTTTTCCTATTACAACGGCACCGGCGACGAGCGCCTGAAACAGATCAGCAACTTCAAGCCCGATGGATCACTGCTTTCAAGTTTCGGCTACACCTACAACTCAGACGGCGAGATCACTTCGTGGACCAACCAATGGGATACGTTGCCTTTGAAGGCGTGGGCTTTGACGTACGACTCAGCCAACCAGCTCACGGCGGCCGTCCGCACGGATGGCCAGGTCGCGCTGAGCACGAACAGTTACACCTATGACAATGCCGGAAACAGGCTGGCGGTTGCGGCAAACGGCGTGACGAATTTGTTTTCGTACAATGCGCTCAATGAGATTGTCAGCGGCGAACCCGGGCCCAACGGGGCCGTCACTTACGAGTGGGATGCCGCGAAACGCCTGTCCGCAATAAACCAGGGGACGCATCGCTCCGAATTCAGCTACGACGCCATGAACCGCCGGGTGCGGCAGGTTGAAAAGTCAAATGGACTGGTCGTGCTGGACCACTATTTCCTGTGGTGCGGCGATCAGGTCTGCGAAGAACGGGATTCGACGGGCGGCAATGTGGTCAGGCGCTTTTTCGCGCAGGGAGAAAACGTGGTCGGCCCGGGGACGACCAACCTGTATTACACACGCGACCATCTCGGCAGCATTCGCGAGGCAATGGACTCAGCGGGAACGCTGGTAGCGAGGTACGATTACGATCCCTACGGGCGGCAGACCGCGCTGGCTGAAAGCCTGGCGCCAGCCTTTGGCTTCTCAGGCCTGTTCCAGCATCGTCCCACGGGACTGTATTTTGCCCTTAACCGCGCCCTGGATCCCTACTCCGGCCGCTGGCTGAATCGGGATCCGCTGGGTGAAGCTGCGGGGTTCAATCTTTATACGTATGTGGGAAATGACCCGGTTAACGTGACGGATCCTGCGGGCGAATTTCCACCTTTGCTGCTGGCCATACCGATGATCATCGGAGCGGCGGGAGGGCTTGCGCTCGCAATCCATCTGTCCACTAACGGAACTGTAACCAGCCCGTGCGCCCAGGGCTTTCTGATCTTTGGGTTAACAGTGGGCGGAGCTATCGTTGGCCTGGGGGTTGGCGTAGCATTGACGGCACTCCTGCCGGTGCTGATTCCGACTGCCTTCGTTGCTGCTCCTGCGGTGATCTATAACGGTCCCATTATCGAACGGTTCATCGGACGAATCACCAATACCGGAGGCTAAAACCGATAATGAAAATCATGACTATGAAGAATAGTATGAAGATGTGGTTGGCCGGCCTGGCCGTCGGATTGGCTTTAACCTCGGTTCTCCAACAAGGTGCGCTTCTGGCGCAGACCGCCACCTTTACTTATGATCCCGCCGGTAATCCAACGGCTGTTAACCCGGGGCCGGCTCAACCCCCGGCGATTGCAGGTCCTCTTCGAAACCAACTTGTCGGGACCGACGGCTCGGTCACTTTTTCCGTGGCCGGCAGCGGGACCGGCCTCAGTTATCAGTGGCTTTCCAACGGCGTGCCGATTGCCGGCGCAACCAGCGATTCGCTCACCCTTTCGGGATTGAAGCTGAGCGGAACCAACCTGGGTTACTTTTCAGTCATACTCCGCAACCCGAGCGGGTCGGTCACGAGCTCTCCTGCCGCGTTGTGGCCCGACGTGAACGGCAACGGCATCCCCGATTGGTGGGAAATGTTCTACTTCGGGAACCTGAACCAGAGTGCGACCGAAGATTTTGACCACGACGGCGTGAATAACTTTAACGAATACGTCGAGGGCACCAACCCGACCAACGCCGCCTCGTTCAATCCGCGATTGACGATTGAGACGGCGCACGGGACCGTTTCAGTCACCCCATCCCAGCCTTTTTACACCAAAGGGCAACTGGTCAGTTTGAAAGCTTTTCCCGATGCCGGGCACGAATTCAGTTCGTGGAGCGGGTCGGTTAGCGGCAACAAGCCCCAGATCACCGTTGTCATGGACACGAACAAGGCGATCAGTGCCAGTTTTGGTTTTCCGCTCGCGGTTGCTTTGGATAGCACCAACCGGATTTGGACGACTGGCGGCGATGCCTTGTGGTTCGGCCAGGCGGAGGTTTCCCAGGATGGCGTGGCTTCGGCTCAAAGCGGCCCGATTGTCAGTTACTGGAATGGGCAGAATTTCACAGGCCAGCAAACGTGGCTGCAGACGGTGGTTCAAACCAACCAGCAAGCCCAGGTAAGCTTCTGGTGGAACGTTTCGTCGCGGCCGCCGGATGCGCTTGCCTTTGGTATGGACGGTGTCGCGCTTGCATCGTTGTCGGGGGAAGCGGTCGGTTGGCAATTCTTTCAAACCAATATATCGGCCGGCACACACACCTTGACCTGGACCTACACGAAAGGCCCGGTCGATATTCCCACCGGAGTGCCATTTGCTGACAGCGGCTGGGTGGACCAGTTCTCGTATGTTGGCATCAATCCGCAAAATCAGTTGCCGCTGTTAGCGATTTCCTCGGCTAATAACTCGGTTTTGATTTCCTGGGACGCGCCCTCGACCGGTTTTGTGCTGCAGCAAACTTCCGTTTTACAGCCGGCTCTTTGGACCTCCGTTACCAACCCGGTTCAACTTGTGAACGCGCGAAACCAGGTCACCATTTCGCCCGGCACGTCCGCACTGTTTTACCGGCTCAGCAAATAGGTTGGTGAGTCACGAAGCTGCGCTGCTGGACAACATGTCATCTGATGCTCCCGGCCGCAGACTTTGATGGAAGCGATAATCTGTAGATCCCTCCTCCATCAACTGCGCCGACCAGTTGGGTTCCATTGGCTGAGAGTACGATCTTGGCGGCGGGATCGCATTTTCGACCTGCGCCGGATAGCGCCCGCGGGAATCAGGAGAGCGGGCCCGGACTACATGGTTGCGGCGGAAGCGGCTGCCTCGTCGCGGCGGCGTTCTTCCGACAACACAGCTGCGCTGGCGCTTACCTGGTTGAAGTCGCCCGCAATCGTGGCCAGGCCAGTGCCAAATCCTTTGAGCGGGTTGTGCCAGAGTGCATTTCCTGTGAATGGATCTAGACAAAAGATTTCGCCCTGGCAGGAGGCAAGGATCGCATCGTTTTGGAGCACCACGTTTACGAAATTCCAGCCTTTGAGGTGCGTTGCCCACCGCTGATTGCCGGTCGCACGTTCCAGCGCGACGACTGAGCCCTTGATGCCAACGAACACTAAGTCTGATGTCTTCATAAGTTGGAGCGTTTATGACGTGCCTGAGGCTACGGGCGGCCGCGTGGTGGTTCAATTACAAGGCGCGGCGTTATTTATATCGACCGGCGGGATGGCGCGTTCGATTGAATAATACCTGCGCATCATCTAAAGGGGCCTGCCACAAATGGCGTTCCGCACTGAGAGCAAGCGGCCGTCGAATCGTCGTTTTCCTGGCCGCAGTATTTGCATTTTTTCATTTGGCGCTCATCTACGGGCGCAAGCATCTCGCGAAACACAGCCTTTTCAAAACAAATACTCAGCCGCACTGCGCCGACCACCAGGGAGGGAATCGAGAAGGGCTTGGGCCGGTGGATAGAGAAAGGGATCGGTCCGGCAGCAACCGGGGGCGCGGCTCACGCTGCCGGACGAAACGCCAGGCTAGCCACTAACGTCGCATTATACGTCAGATAGGAAGCGATGCAGTCCCGCAGCGTGCCGCGCTCCCGCAAAAAACACTGTAAGATGGTCAACGCGCTCAGATCCGCAGCAGCTACCCAGGAATGGTAGAATTGGTTCGAGTGGGTCAACGACATGCTCCCCACCATTAGGACCGTGCTAAGCTGGATGGAGTAGGAACCGCGAAAGGCTCGATAGAGAAACCCGCGCATATACAGTTCCTCGCAAAATGGGGCCATCAGCGCCGGAACTAAAAATAAGTATCTTTCGGGACCAAACGTGTGCCGGAATCCCCAGGCATCACTGCTCGTGATGTTTTTGGCCCAACCCAATGAATGCATGAAATGCCCGAAAACCTTCTGGCTTGAAGATAGGGACCCGCCCTTCAGTCCCCGGACAAACGCCGTGATTTCAGAAACATTGGTATCCTACGGACAAGCCACGACCAACCTTGTGGATGAAAAAGAGATTTTTACGATACGGTTTTCAACTTGAAGTGAACTTCGCTACAAGTTGCAAACAAAATCGTGAAGAAGCGCGCACAGAAACAGCGACTCGATGGTGCGGCTGTTCGGAGATGCTTCCGTTGCTTCGCGCGGGGGTGGTTTATGATCCGCAGGAGGCGGGTGATTATGTCAAGACGCGGCTCCGGAGC
>DATGLT010000433.1:0-12350 GCA_035294005.1 Verrucomicrobiia bacterium | reverse complement strand
ATTCATCCGCGACTTACGCTCATTTATCTCGACGCGGCAATTGCAGTGGTCGACAAGGGTCCCGGGCTTATCTCCACGCCGGCGCCAAATGCGGACATCTCGGCGCTTTCAATCCTGCAGGATTTCATTGAAGGCCGGCTCAAACCGCTCGAACGAAAGGCCGCGTCGCGGCCGTTGCCGTCCAGTTATCGAAAGCTGCGCCTGCTACCGGTGCATCGCCTGGACCAGTACACCACTGGAGTCTTTTGCATGGCGTGCAATCCCAGGTCGCGAGAGCGGCTTATTGAACAGCTGAAGGCGCGCAAAATGGCCCGGGAATACGTTGCCTTTGTAAATGGAAAACCCAAACACCCGAACGGGACCTGGCGCAACTGGCTTGAACTTAGCTCGGATCAAACTCGCCAGCGGATCGTCACGCAGGACCAATCGAAGGCCGCCGGCGTTCGCGCTCAAGAGGCGATCACGCATTACGAGACCGTAGCCCAATACAACCTGGAAAACGGAGCTGTGGTTAGCCAATTACAGGTCAGGCTCGAAACCGGACGAAGGCATCAGATTCGAATCCAATCGGCTGCGGCGGGCCTGCCCATCATCGGCGACCGCACTTACAATGAAGCTTACCGGCGGGCCAACGTGGAAAGCGCGCCGATTCAGTTCCCTCGCCAGGCATTGCATGCGCAGCGCCTCATCCTGGAACACCCGGAGACTGGGGCACAATTAAGCTGGACAGCTCAACTGCCACCGGACATGCGGCAACTCGTCGCAAAGCTGCGTTCGATGGCTTCCTGATCACAATTTTAGCTTATTACAGGACAAAAAAAGGCATGGCGCGCTCCTGGCCAACCCGTTAACCTTCTAGTGATGATTGGGAAGTCCCCGCAAACGCCGCTTGCCCTGCGGTCCATCGCATTCTTTGAGGCTGTTAAGGGAATTCTTGCTCTAGCGGCTGCCCTTGGACTCCTGTCGGTGCGTCACACCGATCTTCACGCCGCCACCGACGCCTTCCTTCTACGGCATGGGATCAATCCCGAGAGGCACTACATGCGGCTTTTCATCGAAGGGGTTGCCCGGGCCACGAACCATCACGTCGGTGAAATTGCCGCGATTGGATTTGCTTACGCCGCCGTGCGGTTTGTGGAAGCGTACGGGCTGTGGCGGGATAAGCACTGGGCAGAGTGGTTTGCCGTGATTTCAGCGGGCCTTTACCTGCCGCTGGAGCTGACGCATTTTGGCAGGCACCCCACCCCGTTCAATTTAGGGGTGATTGCAGTCAACATGGTGATCATTCTGTATTTGGCCAACCGGCTGGGCCAGCGACGCGCCGCGCGTGGAAGACACATTGCGGCACAGACCGAAGCGCTCTAAACGTGCTGCGCTCGGCCACTTCCGCCGGCGCGAGTTACAGTTTCAAGTAGGCCAGAACTTCCGGAGGCGGCCCGTCGAATTTGGTTAATGGCACGTTGCCCAGGTACTGGAGGTCCTTGAAGCCGGCCGGCGTGCTGTAAAATCCCCCCATGGCCAGGTCGCGAAATCTTGAGAAGAATTTCGCCCCGGCTTCCATTCCCGAACCGGCGCGTTCGACCGAACAGATGTCGTCGCAGATTTGGGTATGTTGCGCCGCGGTCAAATCCGCGAATCCTTTTTGAAAGCGCCGGTGAGCTTCGCCTTCAAGCCAATCGAGCCCACGGAGAATCAGCTCGCGATCGGATTGTTGATAGGGATAGGGCGCGCTAACCCATTCGTCGAGAAAATCGGGCACCTTGAGCTCGGTGGCGCTGGGTGACTTTTCGTCGGCGGGAAGAATCACGTCACACAGGACCGAAACAAGGCGGTGTTGTTCCCTTGTGAAAGTGAGCGGCCAGAAATCTCCCGGCTTATAGGAGTCCACGAGGTTCGGGTCGGTCCCATACCCTTTGGCGGCAACTCCCTTGGCAAAACTGCTAAGATCCAAAACCGAAATTGTGGCGCTTGCCGCAGCGATCCATTTGAGGGCCTCGCGTCGATCCATGCGTGTTCCGTCGTTCATAAATCAAATATCTCCCTTCTTCATTTCGGCGATGAGGTAGTCACAGGCCCGCCACGCGTTGGCCATAATCGTCAGGGTTGGATTCTTATCGGCGTTGGAGACAAAGGGGCCGCCATCCGTGACAAACAGGTTTTTGACGTCCCACGCCTGGCAATACTGATTGAGCACCGATTTTTTTGGATCGTTGCCCATGCAGGTCGTTCCGACTTCATGAATAATCGAACCACCGGGAGCGATGGCTTGGCGGCCATTTAATTCCGGTTTGCCCAATACTTTCCCGCCCATGGCTTCAATGATCGCGGCGAATGTCTTCTGCATGTGAGCCGCCTGTTTCTCTTCGTGTTCCGACCACTTGAAATGAAAGCGAAGCACCGGAATGCCCCAGGCGTCTTTCCTGTCGGGGTCGACTTCGCAATAACTGTCCTCGTTGGGAATCATTTCGCCCCGACCGGCAAAGCCGACAAACGAACCGTAATATCGGCGCGCATCTTCTTTGAGCTTTTTGCCGTAGGTGCCGCCCGTAAAATCGGCCAATCCCGTGAAGGTCTCCATGCCGGGCATCTCGCGGCCGCCTCCAATTTCGATATGATACCCCCGCGGAAAATCGATCTTACCCGCAAGCTGCTCCTTGTACAGCCACCACGGGCTGTACAGGTGCATCCCGGACACGCCGTCCTCGTTGTAGGCCGGACAATTCTCGAGCGCGGGAATCTGGCCGGACAAATCGCTGCCCACGGTGTCCATGAGGTAGTGGCCGACTTTTCCGCTGCTGTTGGCCAGTCCGTTGGGAAACAAATGGCTGCGCGAATTGAGAAGAATCCGGGCCGATTCGCATCCGCTGGCCGCGAGCACTACCACGCGGGCTTTGGCGTGGAGTTCTTTGCGCGTCTTCTTATCGATGTAATGAACCCCCGTGGCTTTGCCGTCCGGTCCGATTGTGACTTCACGCACCATGGCATCGGTGAGGATGTCGAGATTGCCGCTGGCCAGCGATGGCGGGAGGTGAACGGTCGTCGACTGGTAGTTGGCGCGGATTGCACAACCACGGCCGCAAGGAGTCGCCCAAATGCACGGCAAACGATTGCGCATGGCTTCGGCGGTAATCGCGGCCGCGTGGGCATCCTGCGGATGCAGGAAATTCGAGACTTTATTCGCGTCCAGCGCCTGGGTGAGAATCGCCAGGTGCGACGGGACGACGGGCACGTTAAGGCCGGCTCCGGCCTTCTTGATGAGCAATTCGTAAGCCCGCGGTTTGGGCGGCGGCAGCAAAATCCCTTCTGAAGAATTTGGGGTATTCTCGAGACCTTCATTGGTGCCGAATACGCCAATGAGGGCTTCGACTTTGTCATAATACGGCGCAAGGTCTTCATACCCGTATGGCCAGTTGATCCCCAGGCCGTCGCGCTCGCGAGGCTTGAAATCGTAAGGCCCCATTCGCAGCGCTATCCGCCCCCAATGATTGGTCCGGCCACCCAGCATACGAGGGCGCCACCACATAAAATTCTGGTCAGTGGTGCTCAAGGTGACATCCGTTGCCTCGTACCAGCCGGGACCGTGCTTGCTGCGCTTCACCAGGTATGGTTCATTGGGAACCCTCCAACCCCCGTTCACGGTCGCGTCATAGAATCCAAAGGGTTTGTCCGGGGTGCCCGCGCCCCGCAACGGCGCCTGGGCATGCGTATTGAGCATTGGCGTTTCGCTCAACGGATCGTAATTGCGTCCGGCCTCCAGCATGAGGACCTTGGAACCGGAAAGGCACAAGGCATAAGCGCTTTGGCCACCGGCCGCGCCTGACCCGACTACAATTACGTCGTAAGAGGGCTTGGTTTTACTGCTCGTTATCAACGGCATAAGAAGTACACATTCAACCCGATTCGGCGTCCACGTCAACTCGTCCCGCAATGGAATGTCACCGCAGCAACCTCAAGTTTCTCCCAATTCCTCGAATTCGCTCAACCAGGCGGGACGGCTATTTCAATTTCTTCTCGAAAAACTCGATGAGCTCCGCTTCAGCCCGTGCGGCATCCTCTCCTTTGAACCCGTGGCCGGCGCCTTGGAAGGTGACCAGGCGCGCTTCAACTCCGCACGCGAGCAACCGGTCGCGCATCCACAGTGCCTGCTCGTAAGCGACGTATTTGTCCTCCGTGCCGTGAAGCAGCAACGTTGGCGCGGCGTTGGGAGTAACCCAGTTCAACGGGCTGGCGCGAATATGCTTTTGCCGTGCAGTTTCGAGGTTGCCGCCCAAAAACAGGGGCAAAACTTCGGCTGCATCCACGCTCGCGCCGTACGATTTCGTAAAATCGCTCGGGCCGTACCGGTTGACGACGCAGGTTACCGCGCTCGATTCCGAGCCGTTCCCGAGGTCTCCTTCGAATTCGGGCACCCCTGCGGTGACTCCGAGGAATTGAGCAAGATGCCCGCCCGCGGAGTCGCCGGTCACTCCAATCTTGGCCGGATCGATCCGGTATTGCTCGCGGTGAGCGCGCAACCAGCGGACCGCCGCCTTAACGTCATAAACAGCCGCCGGGAATTGGTACTTGGGTGCCAACCGATACGTGACGGTGGCCGCAACAAATCCCCGGTGCGCCAGGCGCAGGCATAACCCATCGTAGCCTTCTCGGGTTCCAGCGCGGAACCCGCCACCGTGGATGCACAGAATCGCAGGCGCATCCCGCTTCGGTTCCTTCGGGCGGGCGAGGCTCAATTCAAGGTGTTGCTGGTCGGGGTTGGCGTATTCGAGATTGGGCTCAAATATAACGTCATCGGGGATGTTCAACTGAGCGCCACGACTTACCGCCCCACAGACGAGCAGCAAAACCGCGGCGGCGCAACGAACGGGTGAATAACTCATGATCCGGATTATTCACGGTTTTATCCCGGATTCAGCTAAATTCAACCGGGCCCACTATCGGCCGGACGTGGTCGAATTAGCGCATTGAGGGCAGAAATTTCAAAAGCCGCTCCGCAACCTCAAGGCCGTCGATTGAAATGTCGGCTGATTTCCGCGGGGAATTGCCGTGCAACCTGAGCTTCGCTTTGCAGTAAGCGGCCAGTTGGTTCCCAGTCTCAAAGGGCAGCGACTTACCAAACACGGTCCGCGAACGGAGAATCTCCAGGAGCGAATCAAAGCTCCAGCGGTACTGTGTGAATAAAGGCCATAGCAGAATAATGGCTTTGTCCAGGTCGACGGAGCCCGCCGGGTAATGGAGTTGATGAACCTGGAAATGGACAAGGGCTTCGAGCCAATCACACCAACGGCGGAGCGTCCGATGAACCCGCAACGCGGCGACTCGCGACCCGGCCTCGGGCTTCCAAACTCCGGGCCCGATGTATTTTCCGCTCATATCGTGCTCGAAGGAGACGGGAGCATACGCCAGGAAAAAGGAGCGGGCGGGGGGATAGGACTCGTCGTTTGAAAAGCGCAACAGGTTTTCGAACAATCTGACTTTTTCGATCGCGCTGAGGGGCTCGAATAGTTTCGAGAAACAGGCCCAGGCATAGCCCGCCTGGAGGCAGAACCGTTTGGAGCTTGGGGGGCTCTCGTAATGCGTCTCGATATGCTCGCGCAACTGCACGAAGAGCACCTGGGCCACAAGCGAATTCAAATAGAACCGATTCTGGATCTTTCTGACCAGGCGCGTGTCAAACGGATCCGGCTCGTCAGCATGGGGCACGGTGCCCAGCTGGCTGGAGCGGGAGGCCGGAAACGATGACGGACTATTCGGTAAAATCGAGCGAGTATCTGGTGAGCCAACGGGGCTGACTGCTCGAGCGGGGGAGGGATTGGCGGCGTTCATAACATGGTAACCTTTGTCTCGTGGCGAAAATCTGGACAGCGTCTGTCCAAGTCTTTGAAAGACTCCTTTGCTTCAATTTCGACACAGAAACCAAACTGATTTGCTACCGCGTGTCTATTGACCTGCCGCTCGCGTGAAACGGCCCTGGCGCAGCCTGGTTTCATCTTCATTCTGTCGACCCATTGCATGCGCCTGGCAGAAAAGCAGCAGGAGATGGGCCAAGGCGGCACTGGCGGGCCAGGTTAGGAACGGCATGGGGGCGGACGGGCTAATACATTGGCCGCGGTTCCAGAATAGATCGTGAGCCCAAACTGCCTCAATTGTCCAACCCATCCACTACTGCATGATCTCTGAAGATCCAGAACAGCCCCCGCCTGACCAGAATTCCGGCCATTTGCGCGAGGTCTTGCACACCTGGCGCTACTTTTTTTGGTTATTGGGGCTCGGCCTCATGGTACTGCTCTTTTATGGGGAAGAAAACTGGCGTGGACGGTTGACCTGGGAAAGATATCAGGCGCGCATGATCGCCCAGGGAGAGGTCTTCTCTCCGGCCGCTTACGTGCCGCCTGTGGTACCCGATGAGCAGAACTTTGCGATGACCCCGGCCCTGGCCCCGATATTTCAGTTCATCCCGGGAACGCAGAAGTGGCGCAACCCGCGCGCACCCTCGCTCTTTCAGGATCTCACGGCGCAATATGACGCCGCGGCAGGGCTGATCAAAAGCAAGCCGCCGTTGCGGCGCAATTCCTGGGTGAGAGGACGGACGGATCTGAATCTTTGGGCCGCCGCGTTGGACAAATCGGCTCAACTCAAGCCGCGGCCCCGCGAACCTCTTTCTCCTGCCAGACTCAATTCCCATGATGCCGCCACCAAAGTCCTCGACGCCCTAACCGACTTTACTCCTCTCATTGATGAACTTCGCTCGGCCAGTTCGCGACCTTATTGCAGGTTCAACCTGCGATACGAAGAAGACAATCCCGCTACGATCCTTCTGCCGCACCTGGCTCAAATCAAAAGGATTTGCCAGATTCTTCAGCTTCGGGGGGCATGCCACATCGCCCTGGGGCAGACTGACGCCGCTTTGCAGGACCTCGAACTGTTGCTTTACCTTGCGAACTCAAGCCGCAATGAACCGATTCTTATTTCGCAACTTGTCAGATTGTCCGAAGTCCAGATGGCCCTTCAACTCGTCGGCGAAGGCCTCGGAGCGTGGTCCGAACCACAGTTGCGACTAATTCAAAACCATTTAGGCCAACTCGACTTTTGCGCCGACCTTTCGCGCGCGTTACAGGCTGAACGTGTGCTGTTCGGAGTCGGTTTGATCGAGTATGTGCGACGCTCGCACAATAAGGTGGAAGTATTGAATGAACTGACGTCGAACGGGCCCAGTGGCAGCGGCAATGATTTCTGGCCCGGCCCGTTGCTTGCCTTTTCGCCCAGCGGTTGGCTGTATTTTGAAGAACTCAATTACAGCCGCGCGTTTGATGAATTTCTGATCCCCGTCATTGACGAAAAGAACCACGAAATTAAACCTTCCGCAACCGCCACGGCTGAGAAGGGATTGCGCAACTTGCTCGAGGGTTCGGTGACAAAACGCTTTTTCCAGCACAGGCTCTTTGCGGGCTTGGTGCTCCCCGCGGTTTCCAACGCCGCACTAAAAGCTGCCTACGCCCAGACCGGAGCGGAAACAGCTGAAATTGCCTGCACGTTGGAGGCTTACCGGATCCTGCATGGGAACTTGCCGGATTCCTTGGACAAACTCAGCCCTGCGCAAATCTCAACGCTGCCTCACGACATAATCACTGGAAAACCGCTGACCTACCGCGTTGAACCCGAAAACCATTACGTCGTGTATTCGATCGGATGGAATGAAACGGATGACGGTGGCTCGGTTTACCGCAATAAGAACGGAGAGCCCGATCAAAAAGAAGGTGATTGGGTGTGGAGTGACGAGTTTTGAATTGCGGCCGTAAACCGAAACGCCCGTTTAGGGTCTTGTGCCAATTCTCTTGGTCGTCATCGTTCGTTGTCCGTCATCGTTGCAGACCTGGAAAGGCCCACAAGCCGCTGACGCGCATCACGTCCCGATATACGGCGAGCCGTTCTTGCTCCGGGTCCAACATGGAATTTTTCTTTTCCGCGGCTGCCACCCCGTCAATGGCCACTTCGAGGCCTTTTTGAAAGCACGCCTCCTCGAGGTCAGCCACTCCGCGGCGCAGGTGGCTGGCGCTGGTGACCACCGTCACGTGATTGACCCGAAGCCGCTTGAGGATGGCCGCACAAAAAACCGCATTTTCCACTGTGTCCCTGGCCTTGTCCTCCATGACGATTCGTTTGCGTCCGATCCCGTGTTCCATGAGCCATTTACTCATCATGTAGGCCTCGGTCACGCCGGCCTTTTGATTTCCCCCAGTCACAATGACGGTGGCGGACCTGTTTAGTTTGGCGGCTCTGAGCCCCTGGCGCAGCCGTTCCACAAGCTTCGGTTTCATTGTGCCGTTTGTTTCCAGCCCGGCGCCCAGCACGATAATGGCGTTTGTTTCCCAGACACAGTTCTTGTCCGGTGTGGTGTTAAGCGTCATCTGCAGCCGGGCTTCCACGCGCTTAAACCGCTCTGCGTAATCCTTGCCCTGAGCAGGAAAAGAGCTGATTAGGCGGTTTACAACAGAGTTCGCTTCGTTGGTTTTTCGAATAGCGCTGGATAAGGCAGCGTACCAGGCCGGCGCTGCAAAACCGCGCGGATCCATCGCCTCGATGTCGCGGTAAACCCCCAGAGCCTTTTCCACCCGCCTGCTGAGTTCGGTTCCGTTTGTTTGAACAGCCTGTCCAACCAGGGCGGAAGCGATGCCAAATCGAAGATCCAGGCGCTGTGGCAGCAGTTCCGAAGCGGTCCTGAATGCGGCTTCCACGTTGGTGTCGATCGCGCTCTTGTTCGTCAGCTGGGTTGAAGCCGAGTCTTCCCAGTGTCTTTCTATAACTTTCTGAAGGAGTTGAATGACTTTTTCCTGGGCTTCCGCATCAATAGGTTGGGCCGCAACACCTACGGTTTGCCAAATTGAGAACGCTGCAACCAACTGCCAAACGCAGAGAACCAGCGCATGCCAGCGGGTAGGACAGGCACGACGCGCAAGGGGCGCAGAGGACTTTGATGGCACCCTGAGGAATTACCAGTCCGCCCAGAACATAGTCCAGCGGCAAATGCGGGGACGGGCTTCGACTCAATTCGGCGTTGAATTCAGTATTCGCTGGGGACTTGCTCAACCACATGGTTCCGGTTTTTGGCATTTATCGCGGAAGTCGCGTCGCTTCATGCGCCAAAGAAACAAGCCGCCCAAGAGAAGTAACCCGAAACTGGACGGCTCGGGCACGGGTTGAACCACGAAGCTCGCGCTGCTCCCGGAAAAAGGTGCGCCGGAATAGACAAAGGACGTTCCCACTGGAGTGCCAGGATGCGCGGGAGAATTGCCGGCTAATTCGGCGGGGGTGTCGGTGCTTGAGAAGTTGAAGAGCAGTGAGTTACCCGGGGTGACCGGACTTGTAGAGGTCACAAATTCGATGCCGTAGCCGTCCCCCGGCCCGCCGCCTGTAATGGTCGCGGTCCAACCGGTCGGCGGCTGAACAGCGAGCGGGCTGGTCGGGAGGAAATTCTGTCCTGGAACCCAGGCAAACCAAAGAGTTTCAATCGGACTGGTGGAGGAAACCATGTTGTTCAGGTCAATAGTGTAGTCATAGTTCAGCCCGGACGCGATGTCCGATAGCGTGGCATTGGCCTGAATGGTCTGAGCGGCTGAAAAATGGGCGTAGCCCAGACAAAACGCCCCGATCATAAGTAATTTCGCTTTCATGGCAGTTAAGTGTGCGATGGAGAAAGGAGCGAAAGGTTCCGGGAAATCTTTCCAGTTGGAAACGCTAGCAAGCTTGGTCCGTTTGATTGAGTTCGAGCTTGTCAATTTGCGAGCCAACGGGGATAAACACACATAATGACAAGCATGCGCGCCTATTCGGGCTCAACCGGGCCTCCGAGCGTCGGCGGCAGGATTGTCGCGAGCCTCTTTTTCCTTTTCTTCTGCGGAATGGGTTCGGTTTTCGTGTGGTTAGTTGCGCGACAATCATTTTCCGATTTGAGGACCTGGACCTGGCAGGAAACCCCCTGTGAGATCCTCAGCAGCAGCGTCGGGGAAACCAATCCCCGAGGAAGCGGGACTCGCAACTTCTACCCGAAGATCGAATACCGGTACCGATTTGGAGGCCAAACAGTCACCTCCGACCACACCGGCCCCCGCACGGTTGCAGTCCCCAATTACGCGAAAGTCGAGCGCATTACCGCCAATTACCCGGCGGGCGCGCGGGCGATCTGTTACGTGGACCCCGCAAATCCATCTCAAGCCGTCCTCGAACGTGGCAGCCTGTTTTTTCCTTTGCTGATTTTGTTTCCGTTGATTTTCGTGGCGATTGGGGCCGGCGGCATTTACTCGACCTGGCGCAGAGGGTCGTTCAAACCGGCGGAAGCGAAACCCATTTCCGACCGTTCAAGCAGGGGGGCGCCTCGAGCTTTTGCCATCTTTTTCTTTGGGATTTTTTTCGCTATAGGGCTGGGCATGTTTGTCTTCCTGGTGGTCCGTCCGGCACTCTTGATGTTGCAGGCCAGGAACTGGCCGGCCGTTCCGTGCACCATTATCTCAAGCGAAGTCAGAACCTCTCGAGGCAATAAGGGCAGCACCTACAGCGTGAACATCCTTTATAGTTACAGCTTCAAGGGCCGCGAATACAAATCCAACGACTACGCTTTTATCGGAGCCTCTTCCAGCGGCTACGACTCCAAAGCGGCGATTGTGGCCCGGTTTCCGCCAGGCTCAACAACGGTTTGTTACATAAACCCCTCGGATCCGATTCAAGCCGTCCTGGTGCGAGGTTTCACTCCCATCATGTGGATTGGCCTGCTCCCCCTGGTCTTTCTTCTGATTGGCACTGCCGGGATTGTTGCGGTCCTGCGCAAAAGCAGAACGCCCGGGAGCGCAATGGGCCCGAACTACGAACCAATCTACGGGATGGCCGCGCCGACAACCGGCTCATTGCCAGTACCGGCTGCGAGGGGAGAACGGATCATCAAGCCCGCCGCTTCGGCCTTGAAGAAGTTCGCCGGGATCGTCTTCGCCGCCTTGTTTTGGAACGGGATTATCTCTGTGTTTCTTCTGCAGATTCTCAAAGGATGGCACTCGGGCGCTATCAATTGGTTCCTGACTATCTTTATGATCCCGTTCGTGCTGGTTGGCCTGGGATTGATCGCCGGCACGGGCTACTTCTTCCTCGCACTGTTCAACCCGCGTCCACAACTGACGATGACACCGCCGACTCCGAAGCTGGGCGATTCCCTGAAAATCGAATGGAATCTGAAGGGGCGAGTTGAAGCTCTCCAGAACTTGCGCGTGACTGTCCAGGGTCGCGAGGAAGCCACTTACAGTCGTGGCACCCAGACGGTGACTGATACCAACGTGTTTGTCATTGTCGAGGTCGCGCAGGTGACCAACGCGCAGGAAATCCGATCCGGCAGCGCCAGCGCCACAATTCCCTCCGGCCTGATGCATTCATTTGTGTCGCGCCACAACAAAATCGTCTGGTCAATCCGCATGGACGGAGAGATCCCGAGATGGCCGGATTTGAAAGAAGAGTTCTTGCTGACGGTTTTACCCCAAAAAGCGGAACAGCCATTCGTATGATGGACTTGAAAATTGAGCTCGATGGAGGAAGGACCGCCTATGCGCCGGCTGAGAAAATCTCCGGCCAGGTGGAATGGGACACCGATAAGCAGCCGCAAAGAATCGAACTCCGCCTGTTTTGGTTCACCCGCGGTAAAGGCACCGAGGACGCCGGAGTCGTATCCACAATGAGATTTGATCAGCCGCTGGCCCGCGACACGCGCCCGTTCACGTTCCCGCTCCCTGAAGCCCCCTACAGCTTTTCTGGCAAGCTGATCTCGTTGGTCTGGGCTCTGGAACTGATTGCTTACCCATCCAAAGATGTCGCCCGAGTCGAGTTCGAGATGGGTCCGGGCGGCAGGGAAATCAAGCTGGAGTCCGTCCAGGATAGGGGTTCGGCGCAAACGTGGATCTCCATAACAAGGTAGCCATGCGCGGGGCCGATTGTTTGCTGCGCGCCCGGGATAACCCATTTCGCAGCGAGCGCATGGATCGCCTACGTTATCGATTGCAGGGAACCACATGGCCGGACCTGTTGGAGCGCTGTGAGAGATTGAATTATCGATGCGCGGTGGTCGGCCCGGTCGGTTCGGGCAAAACCACGTTCCTGGAGGAACTGGAACGAGTTTTGGCAGCGGCTGGGTTTAGAACAAGGCTTTTTCGTTTGCGACAAAAGGCGCCCCCATTCGCGGCAGGATTTTTATGCGGTATTGCGCGGAACGAAATCGTGCTGCTTGATAGCGCGGGCCAATTGAATTACGCGCAATGGTGCCGGGTGCAATGGCGATGTCGGTGCGCACGAGGTTTGGTGATCACCACACACAACCCCGG
>DATGLT010000432.1:0-5199 GCA_035294005.1 Verrucomicrobiia bacterium | reverse complement strand
CAGAGTACTGGGAAAGAGGATCCTCCTCGTGGATGACGACCCCGGTGCACGCGAGTCCATAAAGCTGTTGTTGAACATCGATCGGCACGAGGTGATCGAAGCAACTAACGGACGCGAAGCTTTGGAAATATTCCACCAGGGAATCCTGGACCTGGTGATCATCGATTACTTCATGCCCCAAATGGAAGGACGCCAACTGGCGGAGAATATCAAGCTGACCGCGCCAAACCTGCCCATTTTGATGGTCACGGCTTACCTGGAAAAGCTCGTGGACACAGACACCCGAGTCGATGCCATTCTGGCCAAGCCATTCGGAATTGCGGACCTTCGCCAAGCCATAGCGCGGCTGTTGAATTAGCGCCTTGGGCCATTTGCAGGCCTAAGATTACCACCGAAAGTGACGGTACGGATCATCCCAGTCCTCGGGAACATCGACATAAAGACCCGCGAGACACCGATTTTTGCCGCCGGCTTCCGGCGGACGCGCAAACCGCTCGAGCAAAGGAACGGAGAACTCGACTCCCATGTTCGCGAGCGCGCGCGAAAGAGCATATGAGAAGCGGCGGTGTGTGCGGCGAACGTTTGAAGTGGCACCGCTAAAATGCCAAGGCGGTATTTGAAAACAAACAACTCGACCTGATTCTGTCCAGGCCAAAACTCCGTCCCCAAGCACCTGGCCACCCGAAGAGACCAGCGGGAACACTCCCGCGTCACGATTGTGAAGGTCAGCGGGCCCAATGCCCGCGAAAATGGATTTTAGTTCGGGAGGCGAAAACCAAAATGAGATGTGCTCTGCCTGCGTGGTAAGAACGGGCGAGGATAGAAAGGCGCTCGTTTCATCGCCGGTCAGACCAATGCTCAGCAGACGCCCGTTGTTTTTGAGCCAGGACGAGATTGCGCTGGTTTCGCTCGCCAACGCCTCGGGCGCTCCCGGGCCGATCACAAGCACATTGCGGGAAGTCAGCTTCGAACGCTCGTAATTCTGAACCCGAACTCCGATGGATTCCAAGTCCTGTTTCCCGGCAGGTTCTCCGGCGTAGACGGCCTGGAAACGTTGCGGCGGTGTCCAGGCCAGCAAGTACTGGAGCAGGTTGCGCATAAGGATTTCCGCGGAGGGTTCAACCTCGGTTCGCGAGGTCACATCCATTTGGCAGAACACTACAATGCCTTTGCCCTCTCTGTATTCCATCAGTGGACTGAATTGCAGGCTGAAGCCCCCGTCGAGGATTGGCAAAAAATCACCGCACGATGGTTTCTCGATTAAAACGGAGGCGACATTGCCGCGGTTGCCGCAACGCCAAAGGCGGGGCTCGGTCAGACCGCACCACTGCACTGTGGGCCCATAACGCGGGCGCAGCTCATATTTCAACCTGGGTGGGACCAGCGTGGACTCGCCCCGCCAGTTCTGGAGTGCGCCAAGCCCAAGGTGAGCCAGAGCCGGATGCTCCGAAATTCGCGGAAACACTTGCCGCAAACCATATTCTTGAACACGAAAACCCAGACGTTTCTCAAGCACTTCGGGCGTTTGTTCAAGCATCAGGACTTTGAGTCCCGCTGGAACTCTGTCGAGGTTCGGACCCGGTCCGTCCAAAGTCAGACCGGCCCTGCCCACAATTAGAACGTCAAACCCGGAAAGATCCGATTCGGCTTCGATCCTGTCCGGCTTGATCCCAAATGACTTTAGCATTTCGCCGGTCTCCCCAACCGGATCAAACAGAGCAATCCTGCCGATCACAGGCTGAGGTTGAGGCCTTTGGACGATATCAATGGCAACGCTGTCGTGTTGCACCTCCGCATTGCTAAACCTGGCAGAGGCCATGAGCTCGTACTGACCCGGCCCTGCGGAGGAGGGCAAACGGAACTCAATCGGGACGCGCTTTTGCTCCCCGGTCGGAATTGTAAAGCGTTTCCTGCCGGAAAACGCACCGGGGCCGCGAAATGACCACTCGCAGTCTGCGCTGACGGTTTGCCTCGAATTGTTGATCACGATCAACTGCTTGAGCACGCTTTGGCCCGGAAGGAAGATGTGGTCTTTCGTGGTAAACCCGGCCGGGCCGCCCGCGATCCAGGCCAGCAAAGGACGGTTGTTGTCGACCAGAGCGCGCGCCGCAATAGTCGGTTCCCAATCCGACAGCGCGTACGCCAGGTCCATCCGTTCATAACGCTGGTCTTCGTAATCGGGACTGAACCCGGGGCGTTGCAAATTTTGCCAATCGGTTTTGAAGTCATGCCGGCGGCGATCCGTCCCGTCCCGCAATTTCCAGAAGTGTTGGAATTCCCAGGGTGAGATTGCCGAGACCTGCCAAGTTCGGAACGCGCGCCAGTTGTCCTTGAGATACATGGCAAACACGGGGTACCTCTCTCCAAACTGCGTCGAACCCACGTCAACCGGATAATCCCACCGGTGCCAAAGCCGTCCCTCGCGAAATCGGGCTGCTTCCCACCGGAGGTTGGTTCGCTCGGCCTCGCTGATCGCATAAGCACGGTCCCCAAGAAACTGCGCGTTCCACTCGGCTACGCAAAATTCCCACGGCACCGCGGCGCTGCCAAATTCGCGTTGGCCTTTGTACCAGCCGCGGTACAGGGTCCAATCCCAGGTGAACGGCGCGCCGTACTCGCACATGAAGGCCGGCTTGATACCTTCAACGGACCAATGCTCAAACCAGTCCGAAAGCTCCTGGATTGGAACAAAGTTGGGGTAGAAATTCATCACATGCATCGAGCCGAGATTTCCGGAGGCGTGGTGATACACGATCCGCGTTGGGTCGAGTTGATGCACGATCGTCTCAGCGCGCCGGGCAAGGATGACATTCCGAGTCGCCCATTGATCGCGCGCCTCGTGAATTCCATCGATCAGGTCCGGGTTCATGTCCTCGTCGTAGCCCGTGGCATTATGGCTCATCGAATACATGACCACTGCCGGGTGGTTTTGCGCCGCTCGCACATAATAACCGGCATGAGCGGCGTAGCCATTGGATTGGTCGGCGTCGGCTGCCGCCCACTCGTAGTGACTGAAGTGCGGTTGAGAAAAGGACACCAGCATGCCTGCGTCATCAGCGGCGCGCAGGATCTCGGCGAAACCAAGGTGTGCGCCCGGCAGACAGCCGTAATTGTGCGTGTAGACCAAATTGATGCCGATGCCCTTCAACCGCTCGAGCGTTTCTCGCGCCCCGGCGTAGCTGGCTGCCGCCGCGCTGACTTGCGCGCTGTCCAGCGGCACAGCGCAAAGAAAAATACGCGTGCCGTTGAGGAAAAAATCACGGCCGTTAATCCAAAATTCACGAAAACCGAATCGTGTTCTCCACGACGTATCAAGAACAGCGCCATCCTTGCTCAGCAACGTTAGCTCGCAGTCATATTGATTGGTCGGCGTGTAAATGTCCCAGAGCTTGTCAGCAACCCAACGCGATGCGAATGCAAACCGGCCGCCCTGGAGCTGATTCTGGCGAAAGGGCTCTGAGACAAAGCTCCTCACGATTTTTTTACCATCGAACAGAACGGCTTTGAGGCGGTAGGCCGGTTCAGGGTCCAGAAGCTCCACACCGGCATCAAAGGTCACCTGGCCTTTGCGAAACGAAGTTTCCACCCGGATGTCCGTTAAGCGCGCCCGCGGGGGCTTGCTCATAAGGTAAATGTCACCACATAACCCGCGGCGTTCGACCGAGCCTTTCTGTTCGCGCGCCGAGGCGCTGTCGGTGTAGGAAAGCATGACGCCTTTCAGCGGCAGGGCCACGACCAGCAGCGTCAGCACGTGTGCCCCAGGGTCCTTGAGAGACTCGGTTAGATCGATTTCGCCCGCGGGGAAACGCACTTCGCCGATTTGCCGGCCATCAAGGAAGACGATCGCGTAGGAGTTGAGATAATCCACGGATAGAGAGATGACCCGGCCCGCCCAATAACCAGGCACCGTGATCTCCCTTTGATACCATGCGGCCGTGACTGAACTCAGTTTCTGCTCGGCCCACGACGGGTGAGTGTACACGACCTGGCAGTCCTTCTGCATGTAATCAGTAATGCCCGGCCAAGAGCCTGGGACTTTGAAGTAGCCCCAGTTTTCAAGCGGCACTTTTTTCGCCTGCACCTCCGCGGGTTGCCAACGCCAGAGCCCATTCAGGCATAAACGCTCTCGCGTGGGGGTCGTCTCATGATAGGCTTTGCCGACATCCCACACGGGTTCGACCCCGAGCGGCAGAACGATGCTCGAGTCAAGGGCATGCGCGGTCGAGAGAAATGCCAGCGCGAGCAGCGCAAGGTATTTCGCAGAGTTGTAAAATGGTAAGAAGATTGTCATCCGGAGTTCAATGCGCTGAAAGCATCGATAACGTTCTTAGGGTAGTGTTCCCCCGGGTGTCAATAAGAAGCCGGTTGAGGTCCTTGAGGAGAATGGCTCGCGACTCGGTTATTGTTGCTCTTGCGCAAAAACAAGCGAATGTAACGCCGTATCCATGTCATCCTCGGTAGCCAATGACCCTACAACAGACCCGTCACGGTGCCTGATGGCTGCACCCGGGCAACAGCGGGAGCCGAGTCGGGAGAACACGATCTGGGTCTGGGTGGTTTTGCTGTCCGTAGCCAGTGGATGTGCGGGCCTGATCTATGAGGTTGTCTGGTTCCAAATGCTGCAACTTATCGTGGGTTCGACCGCGGTTTCGCTGGCGGTGCTGTTGGGTTCGTACATGGGCGGGATGTGCGCAGGGAGCGTTCTATTTGCCCGGTGGATCCGACCGTCCACCGCTCCGCTTGGCGCCTGGGCAATGCTCGAAATGGGAATTGCGGCGTTTGGGATCGCAGCGTTATTTGCGACACCACGCGTGGGCCAATTCTATGCGTACCTGGCCCCGGCAGGGTTCACCGGAGTCGTATTGCGGGGCTTTGTGTGCGCACTGTGTTTGATCCCGCCGACATTCCTGATGGGAGCGACGTTGCCTGCGATTGCGCGATTCGCGGCGGCGGACTGTCGAGGCATGTCCCGAGTTGGGCTGGTTTACGGAGCCAATACATTGGGAGCCACTTGTGGCGCGCTGATTTCGGGGTTTGTATTGCTGCGGCTTTTTAACGTGTTCACGGCAACGTTCGTTGCTGCGGGGATAAATGCGATGATAGCGGTGTGCGGTTTGGCGCTAAACACGCGGGCAGCCTCGAGGATTACCCCAGCGCCAATCCGCAGCGACATTTCGAGCCCACCCAGGGGGCTTTGGG
>DATGLT010000431.1:0-6279 GCA_035294005.1 Verrucomicrobiia bacterium | reverse complement strand
GACGTTTCTCTGGCCAGCACTAGAAGCGTTTTAAGGGTGGGCCCGCGTCGGATAATTAGCCTGGATCCAACCGCTCTCAACCCCTCGCTCAGCGCGCACAATGATTGGTGAAGCCACCATTGTGAAGCGCCTCCTGGAACCCATGGCTTTTCCTCCTCAGGCGCGTGAATGTACACAGGGATGGTGTCGCCTGTTTGCGCAGCAGCCGTCAGCGCTGGATTATCCGCCAGTCTCAGATCGAGCCTGAACCAAACGATTGTTTTCATTCAATGGAACAAAACCTGGAACCCGGCGAATGCTGCTCTAATTGATTCCCAATCTCCAGCGCTTTGGCTCGTCCGCGGCTGTCGAAGTGAGGCGGAGAACACGATGCAAACGCCCTTCGGAATCCGACTCGCGTACCCCGGCGGCTCCCTGCGCTACGCGGGAGCAACGTTGCATGCTTCGCAAAGAGCCTTACACTCCTCGCAAGCTATGACGTTCATCGCGTGGTTTATTTTTATTGGGGCGGCTTTGCTCGAAGTGAGCGGGGATGCGGCAGTGCGCCAGGGTCTGCGCAGCCGCCAGGCTTCCTGGATTTTGGCTGGGTGCTCTGCGCTGGCCCTTTATGGATTGCTGGTGAATTCCGTGAAATGGGACTTCTCAAAATTACTTGGGGTTTATGTCGCTTTTTTCGCGATCGTCAGCGTGCTCTTTGGGCGATTCGTGTTCAACGAGCGTCTGTCGGCACCAACACTGGCCGGCGTCGCCTTTATCGCCATTGGTGGTCTGCTGATCCAGTTTGGACATAAGTAAGATCGCTGAGGCTATGGGCTATTCCGAGGTTCGATTTGGCACACAGCGCACGAACTTCGGGAAAGATATTTCTTTGCGACTCTTTGCACATCCCCGGGCGAAACGGCTGATAGATTGGATGCCAGCTTTTCCCTCGAAGCACCGAAGCGGTGGACATTCATTCCGAACCTCAATCCAAGATTCCCCTCGACGATCGCTCGGGTTATTCCCGCCGGCAAAGGGACAAACGAAGGCGGCGGAGAAACCCGGGTAAGCGTGAACGCAATCTGCTGCCCTATGGCTTTGGCTTGATTGAGATCGTTCCCTGCCGCCAACTCATCAACCGCAGCCTGAAATCGTTCCCTGAGTTCATCGAAACTTGCCGCCTGATTCAGCGCCGTGGACACATAGAAGAATTTCCCTTCCGGTGTGATTAAGTCCGCCCCGGCCAACACCGCGCCGGAAGTTCTTTTGGCCGGTTGCGTAGCTGCCATTTTCATGTTCAGGAGCTGGCCCGCCACCATTAGGGCCGCGTAGTCGGGATCGTCGAAGTCAGGAATCGGCCACGTCATCAACAAGGCCCGGCCGTCCAGGTCCCAGGTGAGCTCGACATCTCCGTTCTTCGGTTTGACTTTGGAAACGGGCGTCGCAGTTAGACGCAGGCTTTCCAGGTCCTCCTTTAGTCCGGCCAGGGCAGTCGGCGTTGGGACCCCGCCAACGACGCAAACTGTAACTTCGCCCGGGACCGCGAAATGAGCGTTTCGCAGGGCTTGAACATCGTTCAATTTTGCGGCCAACACGTCGCCTTTGAGCGCGACATGATTGAGCCCGTGGCGGTGGGCTTGAGCCCAGGCGCCAAATGCGAATTTTGACGTCATCAAGTTCCTGGCGGTGACATCGCATTCGGAGATGACTCGCGGTTTTTCGGTTTCAAGGCTCGTTTGGCTGAACGGCACGCCCTCAATCCAGCGGCGGTGATGCGACAGCCAACTGCGCCAATCGGCCAATGACCCGTACGTATCCAACCGCATATGGTCGATGAGCGTCTCTGCGTTGGCATGAGCCAGGTCCCCGGGAACCGTGCTGCGCACCACCAGGTGCTCGACCAGGTGAGCCCATTGGGCTTGCCCGGGCGCGTCCGTGGCAAGGCCCATTCCCGTAAACGTGAAGATCGAAACATTTGTGCTGCCGGGGAAATTGACTGAAACCAGCCGGATGCCGTTCGGGAGATCTTCGATTTGCGTTTGCGCCTGGTGCCGGTTGCAACCTCCACAAAGAATTGTGAGCAACAAAAGCCATTTCTTTGAACTGCTGAATTTCCGATTCAAAAGCGAAAGTATTTTAAGGAGATCCATGATTGCCTGACACCGGACATAAACCGCTTTACCAATCAATTTGCAGCAACCGAAACGCAATCCCTGCTTCTAGCGGGTCAGCGCCCAGGCCGCTTAATAGGGCAAGAGGATTTTTGCGTTTGATGGCTGTTGCTATGGGGCACTTGATCGAGACCTTCTTGAGGCGAAACACTTCGGGGCTAAACATGTTGTCCATGAAACGCGAACCGGGACTGTCGGATATCACTGTAGGTCCTGCAAGATAGAACCGGTCGCTCCTGAAGCTGCTGCGCCTCAGGGGTTCGGCCGTATCCAGGTTGAGTTGCACTTGAGCAGGGGGGAGCAAGGGCTTACCCGTGGCTGGGGATTGAGAATCCGTGATTTTTGGGCCTGCCTCCAATTCGGACCGCAGGTGGGCCGGTGCCTGGAAAAAAGCAAGCCGCGGCAGATCGTTATTTGTCTGGCCGCTGCATTCGAGACAACCAAACAAAAGAGCGCCGGCTGAGGCGAACAGTTTACTTAATGCAACCGTTTTCCTCATAGTGATTCCCAGGGACCGGCTGACGTTTCACTCCTTGGAACAGACAAGTCTTGCCTTCGAATCGTTCAAAGGCAGGGGAGCCGTTCAGCACGTTAGAACTGAAATTCATCGCATTTCTCCTTCGCTTCCGTCCGCTGGGATGTACATTCAGCCAGCCCTCGATGACGATTCAAGAATCAACCCGATCCTATGAACAGTGGCTTCGGGCCAGGATGCCGCTGATCGCGGCGGACCTTCAATTGAAGCACGACCGGATGAGTTCGGGCGCGTTCGCTTTTCTGCGCGCCACCTTTTACCGCTGGGTTCAACTTTGGCAACGAGGCTGCCCTGAACTGGCGTCGGCGCCGCTGGTTCTCGGGGTAGGCGATTTGCATGTCGAAAACTTCGGGACATGGCGAGACAGCGAAGGCCGGTTAATCTGGGGAGTAAACGATTTTGACGAGGCTTGTTGGTTGCCCTATCCCAACGACCTGGTCAGGTTATGCGCCAGCGCGCAGCTTGCAGCGACCGAAAACGATACCGGCTGTGGTTTGAACCAAATTTGCGAGGCGGTGCTGGAAGGCTACACCACTGGGTTGAAAGAGGGCGGAAGGTCTTTCGTGCTGGCCGAATCACATCGATGGCTCCGCACCCTGGCCACCGGCGAGCTTCGCGAACCGGCCCGTTTTTGGATGAAGCTCACGGATTTGAAAACGCTGAAGTCCTCGGTGCCTCGCGGGGTCAAGCTGGCGCTGGCCCAGGCTTTGCCGGAGCTTGGAACTTCGTTCCGGATTGTTCATCGGCAGGCTGGGTTGGGCAGCCTGGGGCGCCGGCGCTTTGTCGGCTTGGCGGACTGGCGCGGCGGCCTGGTTGCGCGTGAAGCCAAGGAATTGGCCCCTTCGGCCTGGAACTGGCAACAACGCAGAGACGACCCCGATCTCCTGTATCAGCAAATTATTTCGCGCGCGGTGCGGGTTCCGGATCCCTGCCTGCGTTTGCACGGGAACTGGCTGATCCGGCGTCTTGCTCCCGATTGCAGCCGCATTGAACTTGCCTCGTTGCCCAAGGTGAAGGACGAATTGAAATTGCTGCAGGCCATGGGGTGGGAAACCGCCAACATCCATCTCGGCACCAAGAGCGCCGTCGCACCGATCCTCAAAGACCTCGAGCGGCGCCCGAAAAACTGGCTGATCAAAGCCGTGTCGGCGATGGCCAAGGTCACGACTTCCGAGTGGTCGCATTGGCGGGACGGTTACTGATTGGGCTTGCGCCGCGGCTTTTGACGCGCTCTAGTTTCGCTGTGAAAACCCTGTCTGCCGCGGCCGTGTTGATATTCACGCTTTTCCCATGCTTCGACTCGCCCGCTGCGTTGCCTCCCGGGTACAGGGGCACGCCCTTCAAGGATTCGTTTCATCGCGACGGCCCCCAGGTCATCCCCGGAATTGTCCAGTGCGCCTGCTACGACCTGGGAGGCGAAGGGGTGGCTTATCACGACACCGACCCCGTGAACCACGGCAGCGGTGAACTCAATCTCAAGCCCGAGCATCATCGGCCTCATGCCACACCTTATCTTTGGAGTTTCAGGGCGGGGGAGGGGGTCGATATTTCTTACACAAAAGATTTCGCGGACTTTAATCACACCAACTTCGTCGCGCCTCCAACGAACCAATTGTACATCGGGTGGACCGCCGACGGCGAGTGGTGCAACTACACCGTGAAGGTCAAGCGGGCGGGCCTTTACCGTATTATCGCCCTTTACGGGAACGCGGATAACACCGTTCGGTTTTCAATAAACGGGCAACCTGCATGTGAATGCAAACTACCCCTCGCCACCGGGAGCATGCACAAATGGAACAAAGCCGAAATCGGCAAGATTCGGTTTCCAAAAAAGGGTTTGCAGCTGCTCACGTTCTATTACAACAAGGGCAACAATTTCGCCTCATTCGAGTTTATCCCCGCCGAATAGCGCAAATCCATCGCTCGTCTTTTCAGGACTTGGCCAGGGATAAAAACCACGGTGTTGTGCCGATGCCACCCCAGCTGTCAGGGCGGTGGTTCTCCACGAAAATTTTCTTTAGCGTCTGGTCGTAGGGCACGAGCGAGGTCCACAACACGCCTGGCGATTCTTTCCAGCGCGGGTCGGGTTGACCCCCGTCAATCCTCTTGAATTTCGCTTCGGCGAAGTTCCCGTTCCACATGAAATCGCGGTTGGTTGCAATCAGCCGGTCGATGTCTTCCCGCGAAAAGACCAGGCCGTGCTCGAACGCCGCGACAATCGCCTCAACATCGATGCCGTAGTACCCTCCATTGGGATGCACCCCGATCCAATGCTTGGGCGAACCGTCCGGCTTGAAATCCCACGGCCCGGCCGGTTCCCAATAATTCCATACGAAAAATTTTCCGTTCCCGGTCGATTTCATGCGGGATTTCATGAGCTGAAACCATTTTGCGGCTCGATCCTTGTACACGCTTTTGCCGGTCGCATCGTGCAGGGCCAGTATCCAGCGCGCAATGTGGTTCTCCTTGTTGTCCGGGTTCGAGAAACCCGACACCGTTCTAGTCTCGTAACCTGACGACCAGCCGCCTGTCTTGAGGTCGATGCCATAGGCGGGGACAACCCATAGCCCGCCTTTTTCCACCTCGCGCCAGCAACCTCTCGAATCCCATTTTTGGAATATTTCCTCGGCGAATTTAATGTAGGCATCGGCTTTGCCACCCCAATCCGCTCTGAGCGGCGCCGATTTTTGGATTTCCATAGCCGCCAAAACCACCGGTCGCAGGAGCATGGCTTCCCCAAGCAGGCTGTCCGCCCGGTATTGCGTCGAATCGCCTCCACCGCCGTCCCCCTTGGGCCAGCCACGCGCTCCGTCCGGCTCCAGCACCGTGCGTTTGAGGCACGCATCTGTCCAGTCAATCAGATGCCCAATCCAGCTGCGATTTCCCGTCGCAAGGTACCCGTAGTAAAACCCGTTAAGAAAAGGGCTCACCACCCACCCAAGTTCTTCGCCTGTTTCCTTGTCGCAATACCGATTGGCGGCCTCCGCGAGGATATGCTTTTCCCACTTTTCGAGCCACGCCTCTCGCAAGGCGCGCTCCACAGAAATCTCCGCCGATGTTCCGGTCTTGAGAAATGCGGCTGAGCCTGAGAAAGCCGCCGTTGCAAGCGTGAGTTGTCTGCAAAAATCACGGCGATTCATGTGACGGACAGACTAGGGTCAGTCAGCGATGGATTCCAGGTTTAACCACGGTTACGCCGGATGAACTGAATGGGAACAACCATTCCCAGGGGTGCTTCGGTTCCAGCATGGCGCAGCACAGCAGGGAGGAATTGAATTGGGTGGACACGACGTAACGGCTCCAAGTACACTGGGAGCACTTCAGCGGCCATGTTCTTCCTGCTGCCAGTCGGAGTGGACTATCGCGCCAGGCGATATCCTGTCGTCACCTTCACGTTGATGGGCCTGTGTGTAGCCGTTTACCTGGTGACTCTTGGCTTCAGGCTCGCCAACGGTTCGGCAGCGCTCGAATGGGTAATGTCAAATCTGTGGCTCACGCCGGCCCTCTCGCATTGGTGGACGTACCTGACATCGTTATTCGTCCACGCGGGCTTGTTCCACCTGGCTGGGAACATGGTTTACCTTTTCCTGTTCG
>DATGLT010000430.1:0-10735 GCA_035294005.1 Verrucomicrobiia bacterium | reverse complement strand
TGCGAATCCCGCAAAGACTCCCAGCATTGTGAGGGCGATTGGACGCGCCGGCCGCTCGTGCAAAGCTGCAAGGCTCCACGAGAGCAGGCCCGCCTGAATTACAATGTCGGTCCTGACGTCCGTGTTCGCGGTCTCGAGGACAAACAGCGCGAACAGCAAGCAGCGCCAGACCAGGGCCAGCCTTGAGCCCACAACACAAAGGCCCAGCATCGCGGCAAAACAAAATACCATGTTGGCCAGGATCAATCCTGTCTCCGGAGCGTGTAGTGCGTAGGGAGCCAGGAGGTATCCCAGGGGCCCGTGCGTGAAAGCTATCTCCGGGCCGAATTGCGCCTTTTGTTGATGCGCCCAATCCAGAACCCCGCACCAGGATGAATCAACGTCCAGGTCAGGTGCAGCGATGGGGATCGTCAGGATGGGTAAAGCCATTATCAATGCCAGAATAGCCGGCCTCCACATGGCCGCCACGCGGTCTGAGGGTGTTGGTTGGAAGAACAGATGCGGCCAGCGTTTCCACCCGGGCGCTTTGTTCCCAGTGGTCTCGACGCAACCTCCGGGGGAATCAAAGATAGGGTGACGTGTCACAACACATTGGGAGTTATTTCGTCGCTGGTAACCTCAAGAAGCGTGATTTGTGCATCCGCTATGCCAGTTCTTCTGTTCAAGTCAACCCGATGTTAGTGAGATCATAAGATTGCGCGACCGCATGCGTGAGAAATAGAAAGCCTGGCGCAACTTTCCTCAATCCGGCTGTATTGTGCAAGTGCCCCGGTTGCGAGTTGGAGTTCGGCGACGAACTTGGGGCGCGCTTGCGCAAAAATTGCTTTCGGTGGGCAAACGCCGGGGCTAGCCTCAATGACCGACCAGCCGTGATGCGGCGCAGGATATGAAACCAGCATCGAAACTTTCGCGTCGTGATTTTCTCCGCAATACAGCTACACTGATTGGAGCCGGCGTTGCCAGTGCGACCCTGGTCCCCGCATCCGCTCTGGGGCGCGCCGGCCTTATCCCGCCCAGCGAACGGATCACGATGGGTTTTATCGGGGTTGGGACGCAAGGCAGCGGTCATTTGCTGGGGGGTGCCTGGACGTATGTTGCCGGTGGGTACGCCGGCCGAAAGGAAGTCCAGGTGCTGGCCGTGTGCGACGTTTGGAAGGACAAACGGGAGCGAGCGTGCCGTCGCGTCAATGATCATTACTCGGAGGTGTACGGCGCGGCCAATTACAAATCCTGCGAAGCGTACACCGATTTCCGGGACGTGCTGGACCGAGCAGACATCGATGCCGTGCTGATTGCGACGCCGGCTCATTGGCATGCGACGATGGCTGTAATGGCCGCCCAGGCCGGCAAAGACATCTATTGTGAAAAGCCTTCAGCCGTTACCGTGCGCGAAGGCAAAGCGATGCTCGACGCGGTGCGCCGTTACGCGCGCGTTTATCAAGCCGGCACTCAGCAACGCAGCGAGTACGAAGGCAAGTTTCGCCACGCTTGCGAATTCGTCCGCAGCGGCCGGATTGGCAAGCTCAAGGAGATATACGCCTATCGCGACGGCGGCGGAGTTTTCTGGCCCAGCCGGTTCGGGCCGGCCAAACCGATTCCCGACGGTTTCGATTGGGACTTGTATTTGGGACCCGCTCCGTGGCTGCCGTACGACGGAATCACCGGTCCGCACCGATTTGATATCGGTGAACTCAATTGGGGCCAGCATCATTACGATATCGTGCAATGGGCCGCCGATGCCGACAACACCGGGCCCGTCGAAATCTGGGTGGAACAGGATCGCTCCTGCTACCGGTACGAAAACGGAGTGGTCGTTTATGGTAAGCCTTACCCGAATGAACCGGTCGGCGGCGAAGGGGGAGCCTGCTTTGTGGGGACAAGCGGCCGGATTGCAGTGGACAGAAATGCCCTCGTTTCCGACCCGCCGGACATCGTCATCGAGCCGCTGGGGCCGGACGAGACGCATCTTTACCGCAGCGAAAGCCACTCCGGGAATTTCCTGGAATGCATCCGCACTCGGAAGAAACCTATTTGCGATGCCGACATCGCGTATCGCGCTGCCAGTGCGTTGTTGCTGGGCGGAGTCGCCAAGCAGCTCAATCGCACCGTCAAATGGGACCCCGTCACGGAACATTTTCTGGACGACGACCAGGCGGAGCGCCTGTTGGCTATCGCCAAGCGAGAACCTTGGATGGTTTGAGGAGACGCCATGCAACCCGCGCGCAAATGAATAAGTGGCTTGCAATCGCTTTCGGTGTCGCTCTTTGCCTTGCCGAAAGCCGCGCACCGCTGATGGCGGCAGACCCGGCGGAGGAGCAGCGGATGGTCCAGGTGCTTCAGTCCGAAAATGCCGGGCTTCGGGAAAAAGACGCCGCTTGTTCGCGTCTCAAGCTTGTTGGAACGGAGGGCTGCGTTCCGGCCGTCGCGCTTTTATTGACCAATGAAGCGCTGTCGCATTCGGCGCGTTTGGTGCTTGAAGCAATGCAAGCCCCCGAAGCCGGACGCGCATTGCTGGATGCGCTGGCAAAAACCAAAGGTAACGTGCGGCTTGGAATTATAAACAGCCTCGCGGTTCGCGAAGAGAAAGAGGCCGTCCCTTTCCTGGTCGACTTGCTGGCGGATCCTGATCTGGGAACCGCTCGCGCGGCCGTCGCGGCCTTGGGCCGCATTGGAGGGCCGGATGCCGTCACCGCGCTACGGGACTGCGCGAGAAAACCAGGCTCCGGTCTGCACGCCGCATCCGCTGACGCCTTGCTCCGCTGCGCCAATCGCATGCTCGCGTCCGGCCAGCGCTCATTCGCCCTGGCGATTTTTGAGCAACTCGACACACCCGCTGAAAAAGAGGTCATCGAGGCCGGTGCATTCCGGGGGCGAGTGCTGGCATCGGGAAATGCCGGACTGAGCATGGTTCTGCACGCGCTTGCGGGTGCGGCAGGGCCAAGCCAGATGGCGGCACTACAACTTGCGCGCACTCTCCAGGTGCCTCACGCCACACGCGAACTCGCCCGGCTGCTGCCCGCGCTGCAGCCGACGGTCCAAATCGCCGTTATCGAAGCTCTCGCCCAACGAGGCGATGTCTCTGTTATTCCCGAACTGCGGAAATTCGCCACTTCTGCCCCAGCTGAACTGCGCCTGAGCCTCATCCGCGTTTTCGATAATGTCGGCGATGGGTCCGTAGTGCCTTTGCTTGGGCTTTGGGCGGCGTCGGGTCCGGAGGACATCCGGAGCGCCGCGAGGGCCGCGTTGTCCGATTTGCATCATGGAAACGTCAGCCAGGCTCTCATCGAAGAGTTGAGCAAGTGCGAGCCGGGAGCCCAGGGGGAGATTGCAAGGGCATTGGGAATGCGGCGGGACACCGCAGCGGTGCCGCGCCTTGTCCAATTAGCTCAACAGGGACCGGGACCGGTTCGCAACGGCGCTTTACAAGCCCTGAGCGCCTTAATCGACGCGCGGCAGCTCCCTGCGCTCGTCGACTTGACCTTGTACACAAAGGATGAGGAAGGTCGTTCCCACGCGGCCGAAGCCCTCAATGCGGCGTGCCAACGGCTTCGAACCAAACAAGGCGGCCTCGCAGCCCAGGCTGTCGTTACGGGTCTTCAAAATGGGCCTGGTCAAGGGCGCATTGCGTTGCTTCCGATTTGCTCCGGGCTGATCGACCCGCAGGTGCGTTCCGCACTGCGTGGTTGTCTAAGTGACCCGGACCCAGGTGTGCGGTCGGCAGCTGTGCGTGCGCTTTGTGACACAATTGACGGAGACTTGCTGGACGACGTGTTGGGGCTGGCGCGGGGAGCGCAAGATGATGTGACGCGATCCCTGGCCGTTTCCGGCGGTGTCCGGTTGGTAACGCAAGAAGACACGGTAAAACTGCCAGCCTCACGGCGGGTTCAAGCGCTCAAATCGCTGTTCAGCTGCGCTTCCGGGCCGACCCAAAAGCGGCAGGTGCTTGCCGGACTTGCTGAGGTGCCCGAACCCGAGTCGCTGGAATTAATCGCCGGCGCTCTTGACGACCCTGCTGTGCGAAACGAAGCTGCGCGCGCGGTGGTGAAGATCGCGGCGTCTTTACCTGGTGACAAATCGTTGCTATCCCTCAAAAAGGCATTGGTTGCGGTCGATGATGAATCGACGCGCAAAGCGGTGGAGGCCGCAATAACAGGCGTGCCGGCGAAACCCGTCAGATAGCTTGTGCGCTCGTGCTTCCTTGCCTAGATTTGCTCGATAATGAGTACACCGTTGAGTGAGCAAGTGAAGGCGGCGGCGGTTTGGATTAACAAACTACGCGGGGAAATCGGCCAGGTCATTGTCGGGCAGGAAGAGTTGGTGGATCGATTGCTGGTCGGTTTGCTCGCTAACGGGCACGTGCTTTTGGAAGGAGTTCCAGGATTAGCGAAGACCCTTTCGGTAAGGACTTTGGCGACCGCTATCCAGGCTTCGTTTCATCGAATCCAATTTACCCCCGACCTGCTCCCGGCGGACATCGTTGGCACCTTGATTTACAGTCCCCAGGATGGGAAGTACCACGCTACCAAAGGTCCGGTTTTCGCCAATTTCGTCCTCGCCGACGAAATCAACCGCGCCCCGGCCAAGGTCCAGTCAGCCTTGCTCGAAACGATGCAGGAACGGCAGGTCACACTCGGGGGTGAAACGATGCCGTTGCCCTCTCCATTCCTGGTTTTGGCAACTGAAAATCCCATTGACCAGGAAGGCACTTACCCGTTGCCGGAGGCCCAGGTCGACCGTTTCATGTTCAAGGTGCTGCTCGAATACCCGTCGTTCGCTGAGGAACGCAAAATTCTCGACCGCATGGCGTTCACCGCACCCGAGACCCGGGTTCAGCCTGTAATCGCCCTGGACGAGATTCTTCACACACGCAAGCTCGTGGACCAGATTCACGTGGATGAAAAAGTGCGCGACTATGTGGTGCATATTGTCTTCGCCACTCGCAAACCGGACCTATACAAGCTCGATATCAAGCATTTCATCCAGTTCGGAGCCTCGCCTCGGGCGACGATTTTTATGACCTTGGCCGCAAAGGCGTGGGCTTTGCTCCAGGGACGCGAGTATGTCACGCCCGAGGACATCAAGAGCATTGGCCCGGATGTCTTGCGACACCGGATTATTCTCACTTACGAGGCGGAAGCCCAGGCGGTGACGTCGGACGCAATCATTAAGAAAATCTTCAACACTGTGCCCGTCCCGTGACGATTGCCGAATTGCTCGAATCGGTCCGGCGGATTGAAGTGAGAACCAACCGCCTGGTCAATGACATGATGGTCGGGGCGTACCTCAGCCACTTCAAAGGCAGGGGAATGGACTTCGAGGAGTTGCGCGAATATATCCCAGGGGATGAAGTGCGCGATATCGACTGGAACGTCACCTACCGCATGGGCCGGCCATTCGTCAAACGCTTCAGAGAGGAACGCGAACTGGCCATGGTCTTGGCCCTGGACATCTCGGGGTCGTCCTCGTTCGGTTCGGCTCGGAGATCCAAGCGCGAGTTCGCCGCTGAGATTGCCGGGACGCTGGCCATCTCCGCGGCGCGGAGCAGTGACAAAGTCGCGCTCTTGTTGTTCACCGATCGAGTGGAGTTGTTTGTGCCTCCGCGAAAGGGCCGCCGCCATATCCTGCGGCTGATTCGCGAAATGCTGTTTTTCGAACCGAAACACCGCGGCACCAGCGTTCCGGCTGCGCTCGCATTTCTGAACCATCTTTTGCACCGGCGTTCGATTGTGTTTTTGCTCACGGACTTCCTTCACAGTTTCGGGGCGGCCAAACCCGGCGGCAAGGGCACTCGCGACACTCTGCAGGAATTAGGCCTTACGAACCTGCGGCATGACCTTGTTTGTATCCATTTGCACGACCCCAGGGAAAGCGCTTTGCCCCAGGCCGGGTTGTTGACGATCGAAGATGCCGAGACCGGCGAGTTGCTCGAGATCGATTCCAACCGCGTCGCCGTTCGCGAACGGTTCGCGCGGACCAATGCCGACCGCCTGGCCGATTTGGACCGTTCGTTGCGCCGCGCCGGCGTCGACACCCTCAGTTTCTGCACCGACCAACCGTTCGCGCAGACTTTGCAGAGCTTTTTTGAAACGCGCCGCGGAAGGAGACGGGGGTGAACTGGTTTGCTAGATCATCGGGGAGAGCGCTCGATGGGCCCGGAGCATGCCCGGCCGCCCTTTCGCGCCGAACTCCCAGGCCTGCGTCATGGCTGCTTCCGTCGTTGGGCATCTTCCTCGTGTCGCTGTCGCTCCTCGCCGCTGATGCCAATGGGACGGATAGCACGTCATCTTCCCTCCGGCCGCCACGCGGTGAAATTCCTGCTTCGTTTTGGGAGCAGCACGGCCCATGGATCCTCGCAGGCGCCGTTCTTTTGACGGCAGTTTTGGGGCTGGCCGCCTGGTTTGTGACGCGGCCCAAGGCGGTCGTGCCGGTTCCGTTGGCGACACTCGCAAAACAAGAGCTCGAATCGTTGCGGCAGTTGCCGGAAGACGGGTTGTTGCTAAGCCGCGTCTCGCAAATCGTGCGGCGATATTTCGCCGCCATGTTTTATTTGTCGACCGGCGAGCAAACGACGGCCGAGTTCTGCAAGTCGGTTCAGCAAGATGGCAAAGTTAGTTCGGGGCTCGCCAAAAAAGTTTGCGAGTTTCTCGTCCATTGCGATATTCGGAAGTTTGCGCCAGCGGCTCCGCCGGGGCCGTCCGGGGCCGTGGAGCAGGCGCTGGCGATCCTGGATCTTGCTCAGAACCGTGTGGCGGAGTTGAACCGGCAACCGGCGTCTGGCCAGGGGTCCCAGCCGCCTCAACTGCCGGCGACGGCCACAAAGATTCCAAGCAATGCCTGAGCCCACGGATAGTAACAGGTCATGAGTGGCAATTTCCAATTTCAGTATCCCTGGCTGCTTGGTCTGCTGGCCTTGTTGCCTTTCTACGCGTTTTTGCGCGGCCGCGCCGGAAAGCTCTCGGCCCTGGTGTTTTCAAGCTCGGAAATCGCCCGCAGCGCCGGAGCGGTTGCCCGCGCCGCGTCCGGACGGCTTCTGTTCTTTCTACGCCTGTTGGCGGTGGCTCTCTGCATCATTGCCCTGGCGGGGCCGCGCTTTGCCAATGACCATACCGAGACCCAGGCCAGTGGGGTCGACATTATGCTCGTGCTTGACCTTTCCTGGTCGATGATGGCGTTGGACATGAGCTCCCCGGGCGAGCGACTCTCGAGGTTTGATAGCGCCTCCCAGGTTCTCGAGGATTTTATCGGCAAGCGGGTGAGCGATCGCCTTGGGCTGATTGTATTTTCCGCCGTTCCTTATCTTGCGAGCCCGCTGACGCTCAACCACGATTGGCTGGTTGAAAACCTTCATCGCCTTCACGTGGGTTTGATCCGTGATTTAGGAACCGCCATCGGAGACGCCACGGCCGCGGGCGCCAAGCGGCTCAAAGACATCAAAGACAGCAAAAGCCGCATCATCATCCTGCTGACCGACGGCGATAACAACCGCGGAGAGATCGACCCGGTGCCTGCCGCTCAGTTGGCAGCCGCCCTCGGGATTAAAGTATACACTATCGGAATTGGCATCGAACAACCGTGCGAGTTGCCGGTGTTCAACCCCAACACGGGCAAACTCGAACTGGACGCCAACGGCAATGTCAAACCCGGCATGATGCTGCAGCCGGCCAATTACTCAGTCCTTGGGAAGATGTCCGCCTTGTCGCGCGGGAAGTTTTACCGCGCGACCAACCGTCACGAGTTGCAACGGATTTACGACGAAATCGATCAGCTCGAAAAGACCGAGATCAAGCTCAGGCGCTACACGACGTATCGCCCCCTGTTCCAGTGGCCGCTGCTGGCCGCGCTGGGTTTATTCGGGCTGGAATTGCTGCTGGCCCACACTCGCTTCAGGAGGGTCCCTTAGCAGATCGACCTCGATTGCATGAACGTTGCTCATCCACATTTCGCCGAACCTCAATGGCTTTGGCTGGCCTTTTGCGGCCCGCTCGGCTTGTGGGCTTTGCAGCGATATTCCGCGGCCATGCGCAGGCGGCAATTGGCGCGAATTGCCGGCCCGGAATTCCTCCCCGAATTGACGCGTTCGCACAGCCGGGTGCGGCGCGCTATAAAGGAATTCCTCTTGCTCGTCGCTGTGTTGGCAATGGGCCTGGCATTGGCACGCCCTCAATGGGGCGAACAGACTGAGACCAGCCACACGTTCGGGCAGGACGTGATTTTCATGCTGGACTGTTCACGTAGCATGCTGGCGACCGATGTGTCTCCCAGCCGAATGGAACGCGCAAAACTGGCAATTCTGGATTTTATTCAACGCCAGCAACACGGTCGGATTGGCCTGGTCGCTTTTGCCGGCCAGGCCTTTTTACAGTGTCCGTTGACCTTTGATTACGGAGCATTCCAGGATTCGCTTAAAGACATTGACGCCAGGACCATTCCCGTCCCGGGCACCGACATCGGCCGGGCTCTGGACGAGGGAGTGCGGGCCCTGGACAAAAATGAGCGGCAGAAAGTGTTGATTCTGCTCACCGACGGGGAAGACCTCGAGAGCGGTGGAGTAAAAAAAGCCGAGGAACTCGGGAAGCTAGGAGTGACTGTTTTTACGATCGGGGTGGGCACGCCTGCGGGTTCGGAAATTCAAATCCTAACCGAGCAGGGCAAGCCCGAGTTGGTGCGCGACAAGAAAGGTGAAGTGGTGCGCAGCAGGTTGGATGAGCAAACGCTCCGGGCTATAGCGCAGGCCACTCACGGCTCGTATTATCCGTTGGGCCCGATCGGGGAAGGGCTCGCAAAAGTGCGACTTGACGTCGAAAACCTCGGCAACCAGTCCGGGGGCATCCCGGCGCGCAAGTTTGGGGTGGATCGGTTCCACCTTCCGCTGGCCATTGCGCTGGGACTGGTGGTGGTGGAATCTCTGGTTGGCACTCGGCGTCGCCTGTCGCATAGTACGGCCTGATGCTCCAGGCCCTTTGAACCAATGACTCTCGGCAGGAAAATGCGGTTTGTGTTAGCGCTCGCCCTGGCTTGTGCGGGGCCGGCAATAGGCCGGGCTGCTGCCGTGCCGGTTGAAACGCCGGCGCCGACACCTTCAACTCCGCGCGAGTTTTACAACGCGGGCACGCGGGAATTGCGCGAGGGCAAGCTGCGCGAGGCGGAGGCTTCTTTGGAGACGGCCCTCGCGAGCCAGGACGATCGGCTGCAACCGCCCGCTTTATATAACCTGGGACACGTTCGTTTTGCTTTGGGCCTTGAAGAACTGAAAAAGGGACCGGCTTCAAAGGCCGCGGTACAGCGCGGGCAGGGGGCGGTGCAAGGAGCGACGGGGGCTGTGAGCGAAGCCGACGAGGCCCTGGCGAGCGAGGACGTCCAGAAGATGGTGGCGGCGTATTTGCGGGGTCGGGGGGCGCGACGGGAACTCAAAGCGGCGACTCAGGCTGTGCGAAACGCATTAAAGACCCAAGGCGCCGCCCTCCAAAAGTGGCAGCGGTCCTCAGGCGATTTCAAGAGCACGGTCGAGCTGGATTCAAAGGACAGTGACGCGCAACAGAATGCTGACACGGTCGACCGGTACATTGCGAAGTTAATCGACAGCATTCGGGAGCTTCAACAGATGGCCGCTGCCCTCGGCAACAAGGGGGACGATCTCAAGCAAAAGATGAACCAGCTTAAGGGCAAAATCCCCGCGCCCGACGCGCCGCCCGGGCCTGGCGGCGACGATGATGACGAGGAGGACATGCCACAAGGCCAAAAACAGGGGGACAAAGAGGGGAGCAGCAAGGAAGGACAGGAAATGACGTTATCTCCCGAGCAAGCCGGCTGGCTGTTGAACGGATTTAAACTGGATAGCGAACATCGTCTGCCCATGGGAGAAGAAAGCACCGCGCGGCCAAAGAACCAGTCCGGGAGGACCTGGTAATGCCGTGTGCCGGAAGGATGCGAGTGACGCTTTACGACGGGCTGGTCCGTGCTTTTGGATTTTTTTTGATAATGCTCGGTCCAGCGCTCTATGGCCAGCAGCCGAGCCAGGCCGCTCAGGACCCCCTCATGCAGTTGATGCTGGCCCAGCCTAAAATCGACGTTGATTCTCCCGTCACACCGGTCGTGAGTTTCGAACCGCGCGTTATCAAGCCGGGCGAGCCCTGCACTTACCGGGTCACCATCAACGCGCTGGAGACGGCTATCGAATGGCCCGACAAAATCCCCGTCCCTCAAGGCGTGTCCATGCGAGAAGGCGCGCGAGGTCAGATCCTGTCCATGATCGGGGCTATGCTGGTGCCGCGTACGACTTTCAATTATCGCCTCACAGCGTCCACTCCGGGCGTTTTCACAATCCCTGAGTTTACGATTCGGGTGAACGGAAAAAGCGTGAATGTGCCGGCGAGCGAAATTGTGGTCTCGGCAAATCCCGTTGCGGGCCTTGCTCCGGCGCAGGTCCTGCTCCTGGATTTGCCAACCAACGGCTTGTATGTGGGCCAAGCCGTGCGCGCACGGGTTCTCCTGCCGGGCGCCCCTGGCGGCACTGTCCAAAGCCTGGGCCAGGTTCAAGTGAACGGGCAGGGTTTCATTGTGGATCAAAGTTCCGCGCACGCCCGCATCGAGGTCCTGGCGGGGGCGCCAGGCAAACGACCGGTCAACACCTTCGTTTACGAACTCATGTTGACCCCGATCGCAGTCGGGAAGATCACTTTGTCCGCGCAGGCCTACGCCGTCGGCAACCGGGTTATGGGCGGTGTCATTATGCCCG
>DATGLT010000429.1:0-57235 GCA_035294005.1 Verrucomicrobiia bacterium | reverse complement strand
TAATCCGCGCCGCGCGCGCGTTCCAAAGATTCACCAGTGGCGCGCGAATCAGGGCGTCTGCTGCAAACAGCGCCACGGCGCCAATAGTCACGAACAGGAGCAATTGCTGGCGGTTCTTAATTTGCACTTTTTCCTCCTTCGCCCCAGGCAAAACTGAAGCTGAATTGCAGGGCTGGGGTTTGGCCGCGGGTCGGCCCAAGGTTTGCATCGTGAACCTGGGGCATCCCGCGCAACTTCTGCAAGGTCTGCAGGAGCACCTGGTAATTTCGCGCTGTGCCCGTGCAGGTAACCACGTTTAAATCGCGGATCTCAACGGTCTTAGCTGTGACACTACCGTCTTCTGGGAAAGCCTGGGTCAGGCCGCGTAGAATCGTAAGACCTTTAACAGTTTCGTCATACCATGGACGGTATTGGCTGATCTGTTTGCTGATGTCTTCAAGCTCGCCCACTTTGACGGAAATCCCGCGCCACTGAGATTGGGCCCGCCACAACTGGCATTGCTGGTAGAAAAACAGTCCGCCCACAAGCAGCGCCAACACGGCTCCGGCCGTCAACGCGCCGCGCAGCCGGCCTGACGAATATTTCCCGGCCAACTGTTTCCATGCCGCCACCCGAGGAGGCAAGAACTGGAAAGTGGCCGGATTGCCGGCCAGGTATTGGGCAGCGAGACTGAAAGCGGGGCGAACCACTGTGTCGGCGGGTACAGTCAGGCCAAACACGTTCCCGGAATACTTCGTCACCGGTTCGATTTTCAATCCCATTACGTCGAGACGCAGTTCCATCTCGTCAGCCAATTGCTGAGCGAGGTCCGGGGGACCGAAAATGCGGACGCTTCGGACGGTTTCGGTAAGGTCGGGTGGGAGTTGGCCGATGGTTATGCGGGCTTCACGGGCGATGAGATCGGAATGGAGGACGCGCTGGCTGCCTTCGGATTCGAGGGCGCCTTCGAGGGCGCGCAGAGCTGCAAAGCCGCCGCCGGCAGTGATTTGCAATCCGACATGGGTCTCGCCAATGAGCAGGGCCATAGTCCCGGAACGGGCGTCCTTCTCGGCAGGTTGCAGGGCGGAAATCGCCAGGGTAAAGCCGACCGGTTTAAGTTTGGCAGCCGCAAGGACTTGCTCCAGGCGCGTGATATGGTTCCGGGGCGCGCCCACCAGCAGCGCGTGTTGCTTTCCCGCTACGCCGCGACAACGCGCTGTCGAAACATAGAGGGTCTCGACATCGCACGGGAAGCCGCGCTCGGCTTCGATCTGGAGGAAGCTCGCCACGTCGGGCTCCGGCAAATCCGGGATCGCCACGTGGGTGGTCAGGAGCCATTTAAGGGGCAGACCGACCACGCAGAAGCGTTCGCGCACTCCTGCGGCGTCAAGATGATTACGAAACTCGCGTCCGACCAGTTCAGGGTCGTTGGTCAGCGGATCCAGCGAAAGAGCTGCTGAGAAAGATTGCTGCAACTGAAGCCCGCCATCGGTTTTTCGCAGGACGACGCCTTCGAGCCGGCCGCTGTAGAGGGACAAGCCCAGAACGGAGGTGCGGCGGTTTGCTTAGCGAAGGTTCATTTTGGGAAAATCAATCATCGGGTTCCTTGGGCCAATAACCATTTTTGGCGGGTCTCTTTGCCCAGAGCCCAGCCCAGGCGCGTGAGATCCTGGCGGTAAACGATTTGAGGCGACCCGGTGCTGGTGTCGAAGATAAATCGAACTCGGCGATACCCGCGGCCATGCGGTCCGAGCGCGGCGATGTCGGCGGTAAATTGAAACGTCTGGGTGGTGAGACAATCCCAGGACTGCAATTGTTGGATATCGCTGGCGTAATTCTGGCCGAGGGCATCAATGACCCAGGCAATGGAGGAGAGGCTGTTAGGGTTGTTTTGGCGGTACGTGACCAATTGCTGGGCGGCGGAAGTGTCACCGTTAAGCAGGCAGGCCAGCACAGCAGCACTGGCGGTATTCACGTTGACCCGGCCCTCGATAAAGGGCCGGCCCGCGGATGCGGTGGAAAGGTTGGTGGCCACCTGTGCGAACTCGGTCGAAGTCATGCCACTTCGTAGATAAAACTGCAGCGGGCTGGTGAAGGTGACCGCCGGGCTGGTGGCGATGTTCGTGCCACGGCCGCCTCCGCCGGTTCCCGCGGTTCGGAACCTCGCCAGGATCTGGTTGGCGCGTTGCACTCCGAGGGACGTTTGCAACAAGTTAGCCAGCGGGCCGCCTGGGTTCACATTGGCTGGGTTCAACGGTACTTTGGCCGAACCGCTGGCATTTGTGGTTGGCTCGCGAGTATACACGGTCACGTACTCGAGAATCCCCGGATCCAGGAGGTTGTTCTGATTTTCGTCGTTCTCATTGGCATCCAGCACGCCATTGCGGTTGGCATCCTCACCAACCAGCATGTCCATGTTCATCCCATAAACGAGGCGGAGTTCGTCAACGGTTTCGAATGGATCGCTTTTGCACTGATAGGAGGGCTGCTGCATGCCGTAATACATGACGGTGGGCCCGGTGGCATTGGTTTCGCGCCAATCCAGAATGGCCTGGGTGCTGTCAACGGTCATTCGCGGAAGCCACACCAGGGCATTGCTGGGAGCGATATTGAGGTTGAGCTTGGATCCTTCATCGACCAGGCCGAACGTGAGAGTGCCTGGGCCGGTAGGAGAGTTGGTATCCCTGCCGATGAACCAAAAACGCGAGTCGCCCACGAGAACAGCCTCCCGGACATAGCCATTGATATCCGGAACACAACCATTGGAACCGTTGGCGATTTGCGTCGAGAGGATGTAATTGATGTAGCGGACGGCGCCGTCGATCGCCTGGTCGGCGGCCTGCGCGGAGACTCGGTTGTCCGAGGCGCGCATTTCGAGGTTCATAGATTGGGCGAAATACAACGCGAGCGCCACCAACCCCAGCGCAATCCAAAGCACGATGATGAGCACCGAACCGGATCGCCGGCTTCGGCACTGCGCGCCCCTTGAGTTGAGGGTTGATGGGTTCATCCGCAGTTTACTTCGAAACGAGGTTGGTTCGAGTCAGCGTCATCAAAGGCACAAGCAATTCCAGAGGTGCCTTTTTGGTCGCGTCCTCGCCATTGTTCGCCGTCAGATGAATGCGAATTCGGACGGCTGTGGGCAGATTCGTATCCCCGGCGCTGGTATCCCAACTGTTGCGCCATTGTGAGCCGTCGTAACAATCGAAATCGACCGTGTTGACGTGACTCAAAAGGGGCTGGATATCCGGTGTCTGGGTTGTCACGGCCAGGAGATTGCGATTAATACAGCGCACCAGGTCCATGCCTTGTTGATTTCTATCCGTCGGCGCTTTGAGTTCGTAAAGAACCTCCTGCAAATCGCCCCAGGGCTGAGAGTCGCTAATCATCCCGGTGGTAGTTATAAAATCCAGGCCGGCCCCGCCCGCTTCGCCGCTCAGGCCCATGCTCGCGCCCATAGCCTGGGAACCGCATTTAAAATCTCCCGCCAGAAAACCGCGGGGGCCGACCGCGCCCTGCAAATCGTGGCGCAACACTTCAAGGGTCCGCTCGACAGGAAGATTGTCGTCGATGCCACTCGCTGTGCGATTACGAAGCCGGATGGCCGTGGCAAAGACGGCGTTAATCGCGACGAGGACGATCGCGCAAATCGCCAGGGCGAGGATAACCTCGACCAGCGTGAAAGCCCCGGGTGCGCCCGCCTGGTGGCGCGAGCTCCGCGCGACCGTGAGGCAATGGGATGTCCGGGTGGTAAGGTTCACATCGCGCCTCCGGCGCCCGTGAGCAATGAGCTGTCCACAAGCGTGGTGAGTTTGACCGAATATTGGCGGTTCTGGGCTGTGAAAAGCACTTCGACCGAGAGTTGGCGGAGCATGTTTTGAGCGGGATCCTGCGTCCAGGGATCGCTGCGCAAGGTCCAGCGGAACTCGCGCTGACCTTCAATAGTGGTGCCGCTTTGCAGGCTCTGGCTCCAGTTGGTGGTGATCAAGCTCTCGTTCAAAACGCGTTGCGCAATGCGCGCGGCTTCGCCTTTGCGCTGTGCGACCGCGCCGGCCAGGCTGGCAAGGTGCAACCCTTCCATCGCCACTGGCACAACGATCGCCATGAACAGCAGCGCCGCCAGGACTTCAGCCAGGGTAAACCCGGCGCCTTTAGTTCTGGTTATTTGAGCGAATTTCATAACTGAGCCTCTCGCGAGATAGGGCCACCCAAAGTGAACTTCCGTCGCGGGCAATCAGCTGCAACTTCGACGGGCTGGAGTCCCCAATCGTGCCGTCTGGCAGGAAGCGGATAGTCGGAAACGAGGGATGAGTCAGATGCACGGGAGAAACACTGACTGTGCTGGTTATTTGGCTCCGAACCGAAGTCGTTTTTGCGGGAACGATCTGCGCGTTAGCTACCTCGATGCGCAGACCGCTGTCGAGTTTGAACTCGACGGCGCGGGGGTCGATTTTTTCGAAGCTCGGCTCGGCGTCGAGCCCAACCTCGCCTAGATCGGGGTTGATCCAAAGATTCATCGGAATGCCTTCAGAAACGGCGCGATTCTGCCCGCTGCGAGTCAGGGCAAGGAGGCGGCGGGCCTCCGAATCCAAAGTGCGGCCGCGGAAGAAATTCGCGAGGGCCGGGGCAGTCACCGAGACGGCCATGGTCAGAATGGCCATGACCAGGATCAGTTCGATGAGAGTGAAAGCCTTGCTGGCATGACGCGCGGCGCTCGGGCAGGAGGCCCAAAGCTGAAGCCGTGGGCTATTCTCAAACGTCCTCATTACAAACAACTCAAACCCGGATTGCCGCGGGCTTGCGTGGTTTGCGGGACGCCGGTCGCTTAAAATTGTGAGCCGCGAAAACATTCCAGCTATCGCTTTTGAATTTGCCAGTTGCCGATGGGGCTCTGCGCTCCGGGAGACCCCGGGGAGCTGATGTCGTACGAGCCCGGGTTATGCTTGCCCGGGCACTCGTAAATGTAATCGTTGCCCCAGGGATCTTTTGGAATGCTGTCCAGGTACGGGCCGTGCCACCCGGTAACGTCGCGAGGCTGGACGATCAAATCGTTGAGCCCGTTCCGCCCTTTTGGATAGTAACCGGTATCCACCTCGAACGCATCGAGCGCGGTTTTAAAGTTTGCGATTTGAGTTTGGGCGGCAGTGATGCGCGCCTGCTCGCTGCGGCCCATCACTTTGGGATAAACAATTGCAGCCAACGTGGCCAGGATCACAAGCACCAGGAGCATTTCCACCAGGGTGAAACCCCGGCGGCCCTGTTGTCTCATCCGATGTTCATTGATTTTTGGAGTATTCATAGAGTTTGTTGCTAAAATTCCGGTTAGGGATTCGGGCAATCGCGCCTGCTCATTTGATGTATTCCTGCATCGTAAAGATCGGAAGCACCATGCTGATGAAAATGGTGCCGATAAATGCCGCAATAAAAAATAACAGCAAAGGTTCGGCAAATGCCACGGCTGTCTTGAGGTGCCTGTCCAGGTCACCCTCGGTTACGTTCGCAATCCGAACCAGCTCGACGTCCAACTTTCCACTCTCTTCGGCCACCGCAATCATCTCAACGACTGAACTGGGGAACAGCCCTTTGCATTCCGCAAGACTGGCGCCGAGCTGGCCGCCTTGCTGAACGCGTTCGATTGCCTGAGCGACGGCATCCACCAGGATCTGGTTGCCAATTGATTTGCGAGCCACGTTCAGGGCTTGCACCAACGGCACACCAGCGCCGAGCAGCGTGCCGAGCATTCTGGAAAATCGCGCCATGGCAAACTGGGCGACCAAAGGACCGACGATTGGGACGCGTAGAACGAGTCCTTCCCAAACCCGCCGGCCCTTTTCGGAGGAGAACCAGTTGCGAACGAGCGAACCGATGATCACGATGCCGACCAACACAAACAAGCCGTAGGAACGCAGCACATAACTGGCGCCCAGAACAATCTGGGTCGGGAGCGGCAAGGCGGCGCCCAATCCTTTGAAAATCACTTGAAACTTGGGAATAAAAAATGTCAGCAGGAATACCAGGACTGCCAAAGCGAGGAACAACAGCACGCAAGGATAGAGCATGGCCGCCATGACCTTTGAGCGCAGATCCTTCTCACGGGCCTGGAAATCGGCGATTTGCGCCAGCACCAGGTCGAGAAAACCGCCCGTCTCGCCGGCCTGAACCATCGCGGTGTAAACGCGAGGAAAGGTATCGGGCGATTTGCTCATCGCATCGGCCAGAGACATGCCGTCGACGACATGGTCATGGATCTCTTTCCATTTGGATTGGGCCGCGGGGTTTGAGGATTCCTTGAATAAAATGACAAGCGCCCGGCTCAGCGGCACTCCGGCGGCCAACAAGCTCGAAAGCAGCCGCGTGAAGTCTTCGAGAGCGCGCGCCGAGACTTTGTGGGCCTTCTTGAAAAGCGATATCGATCCCAAAGAGGCAGGCATGCTGCCGCCATTGTTTTTGGCGGCGCCGGCCTTTTCGGACAGGCTGACCGGGCGCAAGCCGAGGCCGGCCATTTGTGCGAAGGCTTCGGGCCGGCCTGCGGCTTCGAGTTGTCCTTCGGCAATGCTGCCGTTGGCTTGAAGACCTTTGTATTGGAAAACCGGCATGGCAGGAGGCGCGTCAGCGGCGGCTCAAGGCAATCGCGGCGGCACCGGCGGCTTTGTGGGAATCGGATTGCGCTTTGGTGGCTGCGGCAACTTCCTTTGCCGTGGTCACGCTGAGGACTTCCTCGACTGTTGTGATTCCGAGGCTGACCAGGCGCCAGCCGTCCTCGGCCAGCGTGCGCATGCCCTCGCGGCGCGCGGCGTCGCGGAGCAGGTCACTTGAAGCGTTTTTGAGAATGAGCTGCCGGATTTCGTTGTTGCTGTCCATCCATTCGAAGATGGCGTGCCGGCCGGTGAAGCCGGTTTGACGGCATTCGCGACATCCCACGGACTTGTAGATCGTGGTGTCGAGGGGAATCCCGACCTGGGCCTTGAAAGCGGCCGCGGCCGGCGTGTGATCCTCCTGCTTGCAGTGGACGCACAGCACACGGACCAGGCGCTGGGCCAGCACGGCTTCCAATGACGAAGCCACCAGGTAGGGTTCGACACCCATGTCCACCAACCGGGTCAACGCGCCGGGCGCGTCATTGGTGTGGAGCGTTGAAAACACAAGGTGACCCGTGAGCGAGGCCTGCACCGCGATTTGCGCGGTTTCCTGGTCACGGATTTCCCCGATCAGAACCACGTCCGGGTCATGACGCAGAATCGAACGCAGTCCCCTGGCAAAGGTCAGGCCGGCCTTTTCCGACACTTGGATCTGGTTGACGCCTCTGAGCTGGTACTCGACCGGGTCTTCGATGGTGATGATCTTGCGCTCGGCATCGTTGATTTCATTGAGGGCGGTGTAGAGCGTGGAGGTTTTGCCCGAGCCAGTGGGTCCGGTCACCAGGATGATGCCGTGCGGCAATTGGAGCACGCGCTGGAAGGCCTCGAGTTCGCGCTGGTTCATCCCGAGCTGCGCCATGCCGCGCAGAGTGGAGTTCTGCCGCAGCAAACGCATGACGACGGCTTCGCCATGCAACATCGGGATAACCGACACGCGAATGTCGACTTCGGCGTCTTCGATCCGGATTTTAATGCGGCCGTCCTGGGGCAAACGCTTTTCAGCGATGTTCAGGTGGCTAAGAATCTTGACCCGTGAAACGATCGCCGGTTGAAACCGTTTGATCTGCGCAGGAACGGGAACATCCTGCAGGACGCCGTCGATGCGGTAGCGAATGCGCAGTTCGTCTTCGAAGGGTTCGAGGTGGATGTCTGAAGCCCGGAGTTCAATGGCGTCGCGCAGAACCTGGTTGACGAAGCGGATAATCGAGGCGTCCTCGGCGGCGCTGTCCAGGTCGTTGTCTTCCTGCGAGCGCTCGTCGACAACCTGGAACCCGCCTTCCTCGCCGAGGGTATCGATGGTATCGGCACCGACGCCCAGGCGCTTCTTCATCTCGCGTTGGATGCTTTCGCTGGAGGCCAGGATCGGTTTGAGCGCCAGGCCGGTCATGCTCTTAAGGGCATCCAGGCCTTGCGTGGCGAACAATCGGCTGGTGGCGACTTCCACCGTCCCGTTGATTCGCCTCAACGGAAGCAACTCTTCTTTGAGCAAAATACGCGCCGGGAACAACGACAGGAGCTGTTTATCGGGCTCCACGTCCTCCAGGCTGGTGAACCCCAGGTCATACTCCTTGGCAAGCCATTGCAGGATCTCCGCCTCTGTGGGCAACGCCCGGTTCCCATTGGCCTGGTACTGGCGCGACAAACTTTCGGCGTCGGCCGAGGACAACTGGCGCGCGGCGACCATTTTCGCCAGCAACGGCCTCAGCTCCGTCTCCCGTTCAAGGATTTCGCTCATAACTAAAAAGGAGTGGGTGAGATGGGTTCAGGTTAACTGTGACGCCATCGAACCGCAATGACCTCTCAAAGCAGGCCGTCCAACGTAGCGATTGCTTCCTGCCGGCTCGTCAGCACTTTGCGGAGATTGTCCTGGGCTTTCTCCAGTTCGGCCTGTTTGGCCTTGCGGGAGGCAACATACTTCTCCAAAGCGGCTTTGAGTTCAGCTTTTGGAGCTTTGGCATCGATTGCTTTCTGCAGCGTTTCGGCCTCGGGACTTGGCTGTTGCCCGAACGGGCCGCGGCGCGGCTGGTCTCCGCCTCCGCCCGCATTGCCGCCGCGGCGACCGGCAAACATGCCTCGCCCCATGCCGCCCATCGATGACATCCGCGCGTCCATGACCGCCTGGACCAGCGGCTCGATTGCCTTCCACTCGGTATCGTCGCTGACTTCCAATTGCTCCTTTACCCTGTCCATCATGCGTTGACGGAATTGAGCGGGATCAAAATTTCCCCGGCCGCCGCCCGGAGGAGGGCCTGGATTATCCTGTTGAGCAAAACTGGTTTGACCTGCCGAAAGACAAAGCACCGCGGCAGCGAGTGCTAGGAGAGTCCGATTGAGTTGCATAGTTTGTGTTTCGTTACGTTTCGTTTGATTGCGCAGGCACGGCACACTTGCAAAAACCCGCGCGTATAAGACGCCGTAGGCACTCTCCGTGCCAACATGAAAAATGGCTGAAAAACAGCGATTTGGGTTTCTCAACCGCGAAGGACTTGCGCAGTTCGCCGGGTCCCACTGCGCAAGACTTGCGCGGCCCGGCGCGTAACACGAACATCCATTGAGGTCATCCGCGGTTCAAACTCCGCAGTTTCAACGCATCACGGATACGGAGTATATTCGTGGCTCGTTTATGGATCCGCGGATAGCTGAACTTAAGAGCCTGCTGCCCCAGGCGATGTTATCGGACTGGGTGCGGCTGGGATCGCGCCTGGTTCGGCTGTTGCGCGATCAACATCATGCGCGGGCGCATGAAGCGATACTCTCGAGGTTGCTTCAGGATGCGCAGGCGTCTGTGGCGCTGCGCCAGCAACGCTTGGCCCAATTGCCGCGCATCGATTATCCTCCGATGTTGCCGATCACCGCGCGCAGGGCGGAAATCGTGGCGGCCATTCGCGAACGCCAGGTCGTCATCATCGCGGGTGAAACAGGGTCCGGCAAAACGACCCAGATACCCAAGATGTGCCTGGAGGCCGGCCTCGGAATCGAGGCAAAGATCGGGTGCACACAGCCGAGGCGAATCGCGGCGTTGTCCATTTCACGCCGAATCGCCGAGGAACTGGGCGTCAACTGGAGCCAGGAGGTGGGCTGCAAAATCCGTTTTGACGATCGCTCAAGCCCGAACACGTACATCAAAATAATGACGGACGGTATTTTGTTGGCCGAGACGCAGGGGGACCGTTTGTTGTCGGAGTACAACGCAATCATCATCGACGAAGCCCACGAAAGGAGTTTGAACATCGATTTCCTGTTAGGGTACCTCAAAGGTCTGTTGCAGAAGCGGCAGGAACTCAAACTGATCATCACTTCGGCAACGATCGACACCCAATCGTTTTCCAAAGCGTTCAACGATGCGCCAGTCATCGAAGTCTCCGGCCGGTTATACCCGGTCGAAGTGGTTTACAATCCCTTGGACGAGGCCTCGGAGGAAGCGGGCGAACTGACTTACATCGACCAGGCGGTGCGAACCGTCGAACAGGTCAGCGCCGAACCGGGCGACGGCGATGTGCTCGTGTTCATGCCCGGGGAACGCGACATTCGCGAAACGCGGGACCTGTTGCAGACACGCCTGGGAGATTTCGTGGAAATCATTCCTCTATTCGGCCGGCTAACCGGAGGCGACCAGCAGAAGGCGTTTGCCCCCGCATTGAAGCGGAAAATCATCATTGCGACGAACATCGCTGAGACTTCTCTTACCATTCCCGGGATCCGTTACGTGATTGATTCCGGCCTGGCGCGAATCAGCCGGTACAACCCTCGGACGCGCACCCGCCGGCTGCCGATCGAACCCATCGCGCGAAGCAGCGCCGACCAAAGAAAAGGCCGCAGCGGTCGCGTGCAAAACGGGGTTTGCATCCGGCTTTATTCCGAGGCGGAGCTGGCGGATCGTACCCAATTTACCCAGCCGGAAATCCAGCGGGCCAACCTGGCCGAAGTGATTCTGCGGATGAAGGCGTTTCGTCTCGGCGAAATTGAAACTTTTCCGTTTATCAATCCGCCGCCGCCGGCCGCAATTGATGGCGGTTACAGGTTATTGCAAGAGCTTGGGGCATTGGACGACGAGCGGCAGTTGACGGGTATCGGACAAGACCTGGCGCGATTGCCCATCGATCCGACTTTAGGAAGAATGCTGCTGCAGGCCCACCACGAACACGCCACGCGAGAGTTGCTGATCATCGCCGCCGGACTGAGTATCCAGGATCCCCGCGAACGGCCGATGGATCAAAAGGACGCCGCCGCAGCCGCTCACAAAAGATTCGCCGACCCCCGGTCGGACTTTCTCACGCTGCTCAATATCTGGAACGCGGTTCATGAACAATGGGAAACGTTGCGCACGCAGAACCAGAGAAGAAAATTCTGCAAATCACAGTTCCTGTCCTACCTTAGAATGCGGGAGTGGCAGGACTTACACGCGCAGCTGCAGAACGCACTGGAAGATCTCAGAACGCTGCGGATCAACGAAAGCAACGCCGTGTATGAAGCGATTCATCGCTCAATTCTCACCGGCTTGCTGGCCCATATCGGAACCCGAGCGGAGCGGAACCTGTACCAGGGCGCGGGCAACCGGCACCTTAACATTTTTCCCGGGTCAGTTCTTTTCGAACGCGCCGCTCCCGCCAAGCGGAAGGAACGAAGACAAGCTCCGGTGACCCAGGAAAAAACCGGCCAACCGGAATGGATCGTTGCCGGCGAGATTGTCGAAACATCGCAGTTGTTCGCGCGAACTGTCGCGGGCATTGAGCCGGGTTGGATTGTCGAGCTTGCGCCGCACCTCTGCAAAACCACGTTTCATAATCCTCATTGGAGCGGAGAAGCGGGCAGAGTATTGGCCGAGGAAAAGACCACTGTGTACGGGCTTGAGGTCAGGAAACGCAAGGTAGCCTATGGCAACGTGGATCCTGAAAAGGCCACGGAGATTTTCATCCGAAGCGCCCTTGTGGAAGAGGGCCTGGCAGCCGAGCGGGAGAGCCAAGGCAGGTCGCGCGACCTTTCAACCCTCTCAGCGAGCCAGCTCTTGCTGGAAGCGCGCGAGGAGCCTGAGCGAGCCGTTCGGGCATATGGATTCCTAAAACACAACCGGGACTTGCGGCATAAAATCGAGACGTGGCAAACCCGCATGCGGCGTCACGATCTTGCGAGTGTCGACGAGGCGCTATTCGAGTTTTACAAGAGCCGGATTCAGAACGTCTCGTCCAGGGATGAACTCAATCGCTGGCTGCGCGAGCATTCCGGGGATTCGGCACTATGCGCCAAAGAGCAGGATCTGATTGGCGAGTTGCAATTGAACTACGACGAAGCGGCCTTCCCGGACGAGGTTCGCCTGGGAGGACAGCCTGTGCGATTGTCCTACGCGTACAGCCCGGGAGAGGAGCGTGACGGGGTGACGGTTAAGCTGGATGCGCAACTGGCGCAGGAGATTTCGCCCGCAGCGGCGGAATGGGCGGTTCCCGGGTTGCGGGAGGGGCTAATCGCGGAGATGTTGCGCGCTCTGCCTAAGTCGATTCGCAAAGAACTGATGCCCTTTGCGCCCAAGATAGCCGAAATCGCACGTGAACTTCAGGCGGGCGGCAACTCTTTGAATCAGGATCTTTCGACCTTCATTCGTGCCAGGTACGGAGTGGAAATCCCGCCATCGGCCTGGTCGCGGGATGCTGTGCCGCAACACCTCAGGCCGAGAATCGAGGTTGTGGGTCCGGGCGAAAAACTGTTGAGCGCCGGTCGCGACCTGGCGCAATTGCGGAAGTCACTCGAGAAAGCAGTGGCGGCTCAACCGGCCCCTGAATCACCGTTCTGGGCTGAGTTGAAAAACACATGGGAGCGGTTCGGTTTGGATGGGTGGACATTTGGCGATTTACCCGAAGAGGCCGCGGCCGGCGAAGGCAGCACGTTTATTGAAGCGTGGCCGGGCCTGGTGATCGAGGAAGATCAAGTGAATCTGCGGCTTTTTCGAACCCGGGATTCCGCTCGAAAGTCCAGCCTGCCTGCCGTTCAACACCTTGTTTCCAGAGCGATCCAAAAGGATCTCGCCTGGCTGCAAAAAGATCTCAGGGCGTTGACAGGCCTGGGCCCTTTGCTCACCGGCTTGTGCAGCGCCGATCAACTGCAAGCGGACGCGTTTGCCAATCTCAAGGCATACCTGCTGCCGTCACAACCCTTTGCCTCATTGTCGGAAAAGCATTTTCTGGAAGCTGTCGCTTTTGCCCGTCAACGCTTGCCAGGATTGGCGACGAAAACCTTTGACGAGGTCGAGGCGATACTCAAACTCCGGCGCGAGATTGCGTTTCGGCACCTGCCGGCAGCACCGCTAGTCGGTCCCAAGAAGCTAAGCAGCCTCACCGAACTGGGTGCTCCACCGGCACGCCCGCCAACCTCAACCTGGATCGCAGTCGAACTCAACCGTTTGGTTCCCGCCAATTTCTTGCAGGTCGTGCCGTTTGAACGGTTGCCGTCGTTGGGTCGATATTTAAAGGCGCTAAAGGTCCGCTGCGAGCGGGCCGCGATGAATCCAGTCAAAGACCAGGAACGTGCGCGGCAGATTGCCCCATACGCTGAGGCGTATAATCGACTCCGGGCAGCCAAAACCGATTCGGAAGCGATTCAACACCGATTGGAGGAATTCCGCTGGATGCTCGAAGAATTCAGGATTTCAGTGTTTGCCCAGGAACTCGGAACGGCTGTGCCGGTCTCACCAAAACGTCTGGATGCTTTGTTGCAACGGGACGAAACGTAAAGGGCCGGCCTCCGAACAGCCAACGACACTCTGAGCTGTTGCCCCTTGACGCCTGGTGCCACGTGGAGAGTTTCATCGCTTTGCGTCTGCGAGTTCCTCCGTGTTAGGCGGCCAGTTGCACTCTTGAATTCAGCCCTCGACTGCCGTGCCGATATCCGATTTGATTTCTTTGGCGGATTTGGACACTCGGCGGCTCTTTACAGGAGAAGCGATGAAGGTGACCGACAGCCAGGAATTGCTGGCGGATTATGTTACACGAGGATCGGAAAGCGCGTTCCGCGAGCTGGTCGAACGCTACGTCGATCTGGTTTACTCGACAGCGCTCCGCTGCGTGCAGGGCGATACTCACCGGGCCGAAGATGTGGCGCAAACCGTGTTCCTGGACCTGGCCCGACTGGCTTCGCGCTTCTCAAAGGAAATTCTGCTGGGGGGCTGGTTACATCGGCACACCTGCTATGTCGCTTCAACCTTGTTGCGCGGGGAACGCCGCAGGCAGGCGCGCGAACGTCAGGCGGCCGAAATGAGCGCGCTGGACAAAGAACCTGATTCCGGTCTGAGCCAGCTTGCTCCGATGCTGGACGCAGCGATTAATGAACTGGATGAAGACGACCGCAAAGCTATTTTGTTGCGATTCTACGAACGCCTGGATTTGCGGTCGGTCGGCCAAGCGTTGGGGAGCAGCGAGAATGCCGCGCAAAAGCGAGTCAGCCGAGCTCTGGAACAGCTCCATTCGATTCTCGTCCACCGCGGGGTCACCCTTTCAGCGGCGGCTTTGGCTGCCATGCTGGCCGGCGAAGTGGTCACCGCGGCGCCAACAGGTCTGGCCGCCAGCATTGTCGGCAATGCCCTGGCCGGAGCCGCCACCGGTATCGGGGTCTCGGTTACCTTGTTCCAGCTCAGCACACTGACGAAGTTGAAGCTGGCGTTTGCGGCCGCCCTGGCACTCGGTTCGGCGGGCACGACGCTCTGGCTGCAGCACCAGGCGCATGTACGATTGGTCGAGGAGAACGAATCGTTGCGCCAGCAGCTCGCCGCAGCAACCCAACCGTCTCCAACGGCAGAGCCCCCGCCGGCGCTGGTTGAACATACCGCCGCCCAGCCCGTCCGACGCCTGTTCGCCGCGACTTCACAGCTGAGTCAAGCGGCGCCCATAACCGACAGCGAAGTCTCTTTGATTCGAGCGGCAACGCCCACCGCGCAAACCGTCCGCTCTGTCCCCGTTGCCGTGCTATACCCGGTCGCCACACAGCGAATTCGTTTCTATGCCAAATCCGGCAGCAAATTACGGATCGAAGGCACCTCCACCGTTCACGATTGGCAGGCCGAGAGTTCCCTAATCTCCGGCTCGCTGGATGTCGGGCCGGGATTCCCACTCGAACCTGGCCAGAGAATCAGACCGGGCACGTTGGACGCCCACGGCCGGTGTTTCGTCATGGTCCATTCCCTCAGGAGCGTCGACAAAGACGGCCGGTCCTATAGCGACCGCATGGACGAGGATCTGCATCGGGCGTTGAAGGCGGACAAAGACCCGCGGATCTCATTCGATTTGGCTGAGCTGACATTAACCGAGCCTCCGAAGGGCAGGGACCAGTCTTACATCTGCGAGGGGAAAGGCCAATTGGCTATCGCGGGGGTCACCAATGAAATCACGTTGCCACTGAAAATCCTGCCGTTTAAAGACAACAGCCTCCGGATTTCGGGAACCACCACCCTTAAGATGACCGATTTCCAGATCACCCCCCCGTCCATGTCTATTGCTCAGGGACAGATCAAAATCGGCGACGATGTGAACCTGAGTTTCGACTGGATGCTGAGCCGAAGGAATTTCGGCACTTCGGCCGACGAGGGTAGGTAGCGCGAGCCAGAAACCGGCTCAGAAAAAGCCATCCAGGTGGGCTCCGGGAGCGCTGGCCCCGGCGACCGTCCGCATGCGGGATCCTCCCTATTCCCAACTCCTGTATCACTCGCGATAATGACCTGACTTTCGTGGGGCGTTCGGAGGTGCGGCTCCGGCCGCAGCTCCTGCTGTGTCGCTGCACCGGGAATATCAAATGACAAAATCAAAAGGGCATGCCGGGTACCTCCATTTCTTTTGGGCCGGCTTGGCGAGACACGCACAAACGGGCTCATTCTTTCCTTCTCAGAAATTTCTGATTGAGGCGATGATCGCCCCAATCCCGGCGAATTACGAGGGGCACATCGTCGAACTTGGGACCGGAACTGCCCCGCTGACTCTGCGGCTCACGGCGAAATGTCCGCGGGCCCGATTGCATTGTTGCGAGATTAACCCAGTCCTCGCCCAGGATGCGCGCAGGAACCTGGCGCGGGCGGGGGTGAACGGGAATGTGCAGGTTCACACGATGGCCGCGAGCGAACTCCTTGCCCAGATCGATTCGCGGGCTTCGACCAGGCCGGGTTTCGTGATTTCGGGGTTGCCGCTCGGCAACCTTGGACGCGAAAACGTGCTGGAGTTGTTGCGCGCCAGCCATGAAGCGCTCGCTCCCCAAGGAATGTTCATCCAAGCTCAGCACTTCCTGGTGGATCTAAAAAACATTCGTGCCGTTTTCAGAAAAGTACGCATCGTGCCGGTGCTGAGAAACCTTCCGCCGGTTTTCGTGTACTACGCCAGTCGATCGTAACGCGCGTATCGAGCAGACCGAGGCCACGCGGGGGAGAGAAATAATCTCTTGCGCAAAGGCTCTGCAGCGCTGAATGGTGGGTCATGCGAGAGGGATTTGGCACAAAAACACGTTTTAAGTCAGTTGCATGGGGACTGGTGCTGCTGGCAAATCTCTGCTTTGGCGCAAGCGGCGACACAAATCGCTATGAGTTCCGCGCAGCCCACGACCCCGATGGGATTGGCAAAATTTACATGGGCCGGGAGATCGCCCAGGTGATGGGCCACCAGGGAGCGGACTGGCTGGAGAGGCCCGAGCGTGAATTGGAAGAGCAACCGGATAAAATGGTCGGCCTGTTGGGGATCAAACCTGGCCAGGTCCTGGCCGACATAGGGGCGGGCACGGGTTACATGAGCCGCCGGCTGGCGTTGAACACGGGCCGCGGCGGTAAAGTCCTCGCGGTTGATATACAACCGGAGATGCTCGATCTGCTTCGGCAGAACATGGCTTCAGCAGGGATCAGCAATGTGGTGCCGGTCCTTGGGACCGAATCGGATCCGAAATTGCCGGAGAATGCCGTGGACCTGGTCTTGATGGTGGACGTGTACCATGAATTTGATTTCCCGTATGAAATGATGTCCAATATTTGCCGGGCCCTGAAACCCAAGGGCCGCGTTGTGTTTGTTGAGTTTAGAGCTGAGGATCCGAACGTGCCGATTAAGCCGTTGCACAAAATGAGCGAAAAACAGGTTCGGAAAGAAATGTCGACGTTTCCGTTGCGGTGGATTTTCAGTAACGAGACACTTCCGCGCCAGCACGTGTTGTTTTTCGAGAAGACGCCATAGTGAGACGATCGAATCGGCGCGCAGGGGTGAGAGTAACACAAATCCGCGCAAGAGGCCGCGCTTGCATGAACCGGTGGTTTTCAGCATGCTTTGCGGATGAAATCAGCAGCCCATCTTTGACGCGCGGATGCGTCCAACTCCGAACCAGGAACCGGCCATGGCATCGCAATCCCGCGCAATGCGGCTCAAGTTTTGGGGGGTGCGGGGCTCGATAGCGACGCCCGGGCCAACAACGCTTCAGTACGGCGGGAACACCTCGTGCCTGGAGGTTCGCGCCGAGGGCCAAATTCTTGTGCTGGATGCCGGAACCGGGCTGAGGCTCCTGGGCCGGTCCTTACTCGAGGAATTCGGCGACCGGCCGATGGACCTGACACTGCTGTTGACCCATACCCACTGGGATCACATCCAGGGCCTGCCATTTTTTCTACCCGTCTATCACCCGAACAACCGTTTGCATATCCTGGGCTACGAAGGAGCGCGAGTGGGTCTGGAGACGGTGCTCAACAGCCAGATGGAGAATCCTTTTTTCCCCATTGGTTTGAAGGAAGTCCCCGCCAACATCCAAATCGAAGAGCTGAAGGTAGACTCGTTCGACATCGGGAAAGTGCACGTGCAAACCTGCCCGGCCTGCCATCCGGGCCGATGCGTAGGCTACCGGTTATCTGTTGGGGGCAACTCGCTGGCGTTTTTTCCCGACAATGAACTGCGGCACGACTACTCGCGGCCCGAAACGCCGCCGTCGCGCGATGGAGAGTCCGTTGTGGCCGAGTTCGTGCAGGGGGTGGATGTGTTGGTAATGGATTCGCAGTATGACGCGGCGGAATATGAGCAGCACACAGCGTGGGGGCACGGATGCGTGGACAAAGTGGTGGGCCTGGCGCTGCAAGCCAAGGTGAAGCGACTGTACCTGTTTCACCACGACCCCGATCATGACGATGGGAAAATCAATGACATGGCGAATCACGCCCGCAAATTGGCGGCTTCGAAAGGCAGTTCACTCCACGTTGAAGCAGCAAGGGAAGGACTCGAAGTTGAATTCCCGGTTTGAACCCTGAAGGCGGTTGCGTGACAGGCGCGGCAGCAGACTAAGTCCCAGTTGTTCACCGGAGAATGTTAACCCATGTTCGAGTTGCTCAAGACTGACAAGACATCCAAGGCGCGTCTTGGGCGGCTGACGACGGCTCACGGACCGATTGATACGCCGGTGTTCATGTCGGTCGGAACGCAAGGCAGCGTTAAAGCCATCGATCCGAGAGAACTGCGTGAGATGGGGACGCGGATCATTCTTGGCAACACGTATCACCTGGCAATAAGGCCTGGGATGGAAATCATCCGCGGGGCAGGCGGCTTGCATTCGTTCATCAATTGGCAAGGTCCGATCCTGACCGACAGCGGCGGGTTCCAGGTATTCAGCCTGGCCACGATTCGAAAAATCCAGGAACACGGAGTTGAGTTTCGGTCGCACCTGGACGGGTCGTTGCTGTTTCTCGGGCCGAAGGAAGCGATGGCGATTCAACGGGATCTAGGAGCGGACATCGCAATGGTGTTTGATGACTGCCCGCCTCACACCAGCACGCCGCGGGAATTGCGCGCGGCCGTGGAGCGAACGATCCGCTGGGCGAAGGAATGCCGGGAGCAGCCCCGGGCCGCCGGACAGTTGGTCTTCGGCATCGTTCAGGGTGGAACCGACGAAGCAATGAGGGCCCAATGCGCGGAACAGCTGATCGCCATAGGCTTCGACGGTTATGCAATCGGCGGAGTCAGCGTTGGCGAACCCGAGCCGGAAATGTTCCGGGCGGTCGAGATGGCGGAGCAATTCCTACCAGAGCAACAGCCGCGCTACGCGATGGGGTTGGGGACACCCGCGCAATTGGTAGAATTAGTTGCGCGCGGCGTGGACATGTTCGATTGCGTTTTGCCGACCCGGGTGGCACGCAATGGAACGGCTTTTACGCGCAAGGGCAGCATCTCCATAAAAGGCGGGGCGCAGAAGGCGGATTTCAGGCCCATTGAAGAGGACTGCGATTGCTTTGCGTGCCAAAATTTTACGCGAGCGTACCTGCGGCACTTGCTGAATGTCGGTGAAATCCTGGGACTTCGCATGTTGAGCGTTCATAACACGCGGATGTATCTGCGGGTGATGGAAGACGTGCGCGACGCGATAGCATCGGGGACATTTGAGGAATACCGGCGCGAGTTTGCGGCCGGGTATGTTCCGACACAAAAAGTGCTTCTGGCGCGGGCGGCGGCGGCCGAGCGCTGAGCGTGTTCGAAATAGGATTACGGAGCACTGTAGAACAAGGGTGGCAAATCTACCCAATATGCCGGCATGGAGTAAGACACCGCAACTTGAACTCCAGCGTAGGAAGCCTCTTTTGAGCTGAGTTCCGTGCTTCCATGTGGCTATAGATTCGCGTTACGGCTCAGATGACAATATTGTCATTATAGCCGTGAGCGGTTGACCTCCGATATGCAGTAGTTACGCTGGTGAATTGAGGCACAACCAGGAAAACAGTAGGCGCAACTGCCTGGCGGTGAGCTCACGCGCACCATGAAACTATTGGTGGTTGCTGTTAATGACAAAGGTATCTGCCTGGGGATCGATCCTGACGACGACTTCTATGTTGGGCGAGTCGAAAAGGCTGAAGACCTGCTGGGTACCGTGGCTGAACTTGAACCGCAGGACTGCTGCGTTTTTGACACGCTTGCAACCGCGGTGGAAGCATTGAGGATGGCAGGGGGCGCCCGAAGCATTAGAACTTCAAGGCGGTGCCACGACGTGTCGCACCCTGACCTTGTGAGGCGGATTGCCAACGATATATTCGGCGAGCCATAGCACGTGCCGCACGCTGATAAGCAGGCGGACAAAATGGGGAGTGCGCCGAAAATTGCAGGTGGGAGGAGACCCGATGGAAGCGGGATGCACGGCCACGAAAGCACGATCAGGTGTGCCGGGTTTCAAATTGCCGCACAGGCGAAACGTGTGGGTAAAGCTCCGACCTCCGTAATGAGCTCGAAACCCTACTGTTCTTTGAAGTGAAGGAACTGAGGTTGAGGAATGCAAAAGAGACACGTAGAAAAAACCGGAACCAGAGTCGGTACCGCCAGTGAGCGGGCGGAAGAAGGCCAAAAAGATGTTCGACAGGAAATTATTGATTGGCTGAGAGAAGCATACGCCATGGAACGAGGGCTGGAATCGGCTCTGGAAAAGCACAAGAGCAACGATGATTTGCGGCCTGAAGTGAGGGAGCGTGCGGCAGCGCACCTGAAAGAGACGCGCCGGCACGCGGAGGAAGTTAAAGCGGCGTTGGAATCGTTGGGCACGGATACGTCGAGCTTGAAGACAGGGATCGGAGTAATGGCTCAGGCCGCAAAAGGGCTGGGCACCGCGTTTGCCCGTGATGAGAGAATCAAGGATTTGCTGGATTCATATTCGATGGAGCACTTCGAAATTGCCTGTTACATGGCTCTCGAAGCGGCGGCGAAGAGAGCCGGGCTTATGCAGGTGGTGGAGACCTGCCAGCGGATAATTCCGGACGAACAACGGATGGCAGAGGCGCTTATCAAAGCGCTGCCTTCGGAGGTATCCGACTATTTGTTCGAAAGCGAAAGCGCAGAGGCTTGAAAAACGGGCCCGCTGCGGGTGAGACACCGCATTTAGCTTCAGAGGCGGAGCAGCTACATTTCCGCGAGGCTACGGGCGTGTCGATACGTGCCCAACTCGTCATAAATGACAGTCAAGGAGTTGCTATTCGGACGACCGCTGCGCACACGAGAAGAGCAGGTCGAATGCCTTGGGGTCGCCTCGGCGGTTCCGGTATTGGGTCTGGACGCGCTCGCCTCTGCTGCTTATGGGCCTGAAGCCGCGCTGAGCGTCCTTCTCCCGCTCGGAGCGCTTGCCTCGGGCTATATTGGCCCGATCTCATTCGCGATCATCTGCGTTCTATTCGCAGTCGCCGCATCCTACCTGCAAACGATCCCCGCTTATCCGAATGGCGGGGGGTCTTTTACTGTTGCAAAGGAAAACCTGGGGAGAGCGCCGGGCCTATTGGCCGCCAGCGCGCTTTCCATTGATTACGTCCTCAATGTCGCGGTAGCCATCTCGACCGGGGTAGGGGCCCTGGTTTCGATGTGCCCCCGTCTACTGCCATGGACATTGCCGCTGTGCCTGGCAATCCTGGTCTTGCTAACTATAGTCAACCTGAGGGGGGTCCGATCGGCAGGGCTGGTGTTCATGCTGCCCACGTATCTATTTGTCGGTTGCCTTCTCACAACGATCGGCATCGGAATCTTCAGGATCATCATGGGGGCGGGCCATCCGGTTGCGGTTGCTCCTTTGCCCAAAATGCCGGTAACGCAGCATTCAGCCGGGATTTGGCTGGTGATGAGAGCCTTTGCCAGCGGCTGCACGGCATTGACCGGCGTAGAGGCTGTCAGCAACGCTGTGCCGATCTTTCGGGAGCCCAAAATCAGGCATGCGCGCAGGACCCTTATCGTTATTCTCCTCGTTCTGGCGTTATTGCTGGCCGGGATCGCCGTCCTGGCGCGCTTTTACAACATTTCCGCCACGGTGCAGGGAAAACCGGGGTACCAGAGCGTGCTGTCCCAACTGGCCGGGGCGGTCGAGGGAAGGGGCCCGTTTTACTACGTCACCATGGGCAGCGTTTTGATCGTCCTGTGTCTCTCCGCAAATACCAGTTTCGCGGATTTTCCGCGGGTCTGCCGGATGCTTGCGCAGGATGAATATTTGCCTTCGCAATTCGCGCATCGAGGACGGCGCCTGGTATATTCACAAGGCATCCTCCTGCTGGCGCTGTTCTCGGGGGTCTTGCTGATCCTGTTTGGAGGCATTACCGACCGGCTGATCCCGCTGTTTGCGGTTGGAGCTTTTATGGCCTTCAGCCTGTCGCAGTTCGGGATGGTGGTGCATTGGTGGAGGCATCGCGAAGGGCCTTCGCGTCAGTCGCTGGTGCTTAATGCCTGTGGGGGCATCGCCACGACAGCCACGTTGGGTATCATTATCGTTTCCAAATTTACCGAAGGCGCATGGCTAACGCTGGTGACCATACCGGCGCTAATCTTTTTCTACTACCGCGTGCGCAGATACCACGAACGTCTCGGCAAGGACACTGGCCTCCCCGGCGAGTCCAAGTTAGACCTTGGCGGCGTCCAGGACGTCTTAATCATCATCCCGATGAAACGATTGGACCGCGTCGCCCAAAAGGCCCTGCGGCTCGCAATGGGGATGTCGGGAGAAATCATCGCTTTGCAAATCCTGGCTGAAGAAATGAAGACGGAAGATCTGACTGCTTGCTGGCAACAAGCGGTCGAGGCTCCGGCCCGAGAAATGGGAATGCAACCGCCCCGGCTGGTGGTCTTGAGGTCGCCTTATCGCGAGTTTTACGGTCCGTTGCTTCAGTTTGTCCGGCGCACAGCTGGCGAACACCCGCAGCGTCCAATTGCGGTGATGATTCCAGAGGTGGTTGAAAAGAAATGGTACCAGTTTTTTGTGCGGCACAGGTCCACGTTTTTGAAAGGGTTGCTCCTGCTCGAGGGGGGACCACAAACGGTCATCATCACCGCGCCGTTCTATGTTCACAGTCAGGATGTTCATCCCACCCCCTCAACCGCTGCGCACAAAGCATTCGAACACGCGCCGCGAATCCCGGCCTATCCGGAAGGCCTTCGATCCGCGATCAAGGCGCATGTCCAGCGGATGAGTGCCCGGCGTAAGCTTGAATCAGGACCATCAAACCCGTGAGCAGGGCCAGGGCAAAGCTGTGCCAGAAAACGGAGCGCAGGACTGTGCCGGCATCCGGGCTTTTTGGATGGCCACCCGTCGCGACACTGGCCACCACGATGCTCTGCGCATCAATCATTTTGCCCATCACGCCTCCCGAACTGTTCGAGGAGGCCATCAGAACCGGGGAAAGATTTAACCGCTGAGCGGTCACCTGCTGGAGGTTACCGAAAAGAACATTGGAGGAAGTGTCGCTCCCGGTCAGCGCGACGCCGAGCCAGCCGATGAGAGGCGAGAAAAATGGGAATAGGACGCCCGTGGATGCGAGCGCGAGGCCCAGGGTTGTATCGGTGCCGCTATACCGAGTGGTGAACCCCAGGGCGAGCATCAGCGCAATGGTGAGGAGGGAGGTCCGGACACTCAGGAAGGTCCGCACGTAAAGGGCCGCTAACCGGCGAGGCCGGATTCCCAAAATCAATCCCGAGACAATGGCTGAGAGCAGCAGGGCGGTCCCGGTTGCTGAAAGTGCGTTAAACGAAAAAATAGCGCGCTCCAGACTCGGCGTGGAGACCACCGGCGGCATCCGTTGAACGTGATTATCAAGCCACGGAACCGAGATGTTCGGAGCAAACAGGCCATTGAGCCAACTTTTTGTGGCAGGCAAGCCCCATACAAAAACAAACAGCGAAAGGAGGATCCAGGGCAGCCAGGGTGTCCAGGGATTTGGTGGCCGAGCGGCCGAGGTTGTCGAACCCTGAGGCGTAAGGGCCGCGGAAGGCGCTGGTTCACTTTCCATGGCAGTTGTGCTTTTGGTCGGGCCGACACCGCTGGACGGCTGATTCTTGGGCGGCGCCCAAAATGTGATTAACAGGAAAAGGGAGCCCATGGAGGCGAACGCGCTGGCGATGCCAACGAGCCATGGGCCCATAAAGTTGCTGATTAGAAATTGCGTGGTGCCGAAGGAGAGGCCGGCAACCAGACAGGCGGGCCAAACCCCGATCATACCGCGCCACCCGACCTGTGCGGCGACTAGCCAGAATGGCACCAAAATCGACATCAATCCGAGCTGGAATCCGACCATCGAACTGAGCGCCTGAAGATCCAGGCCGGTCACTTTGGCCAATGTGATTAGCGGCGTTCCGAGCGCTCCAAAGGCGACCGGGGCGGTGTTTCCAATCAAAGCGAGCTTGGCTGCTTCGAGAGGCTCGAAGCCGAGTCCGATCATCAACGCCGCGGTGATGGCCACCGGCGCTCCGAACCCGGCCGCGCCTTCGACGAATGCGCCAAAGCAGAAAGCGACCAGGAGCGCTTGAATCCGGCGATCCCCCGAGAGGCCGGCGACCTGGCGTTGAATGACCGAGAATTGTCCGGTTTCAACTGAGAGATGGTAAACGAAGATGGCATTCAGAACGATCCAGCCGATCGGGAACAAACCGAAAGCGGCGCCGTAGCCGGCGGCCATGACCGCAAGGCGGACAGGCATGTGATAAACCAATGTTGCGATGGCGGCTGCGACAATCAGTCCGGCCAGGGCGGCGATATGCGCCCGGACATGCCAGAAAGCCAGCAACCCCAGCAACGTGGCAATGGGTAAAAGGGCGATGAACGCCGACAGGGGGATGCTTCCGAGTGGAGTGTAATGTTGAGCCCAGGTCATGGGAGACTGGTTGGAGATTCAGGCATTCGCGCCATACGCATCGCGAAGAATCTGCATCGTATGCCGGACCGGGAGCGTCGGGCAAACGCGGGCCAGGTGCAATCGAAGCTGAATCAAGCAACCAATATTCCCGGAAGCAACCGCTTGGGCGCCCGTCGCAAAGATCGCCTCGGCTTTTTTCCGGCCGAGTGAAGCTGCGATTTCGGGTTGATCCAGGTTGTATGTACCCGCGCTTCCACAGCACAAATGCGGAGAAGAGATCTCGACAAGTTCAATGCCGGGAATGGCGCGCAGAAGCTGCCTGGGTTCGGCGGAAACACCCTGGGCATTTGCCAAGTGACAGGCGTCGTGATACGCGAGTTTTAAGGGCTGGGGCGGCCCGGCTGGAGCTCGCAACCCAAGCCGGGCGAGGAAGAGGCTCACATCCATGACGCGGTGGGCGAAGGCGCGCGCATGCGGTTCATCAGCTGTGCCTTTGAGGACGAGCTCGTATTCCTGCATCGTGGAACCGCAGCCAGCGGCGTTCGTGAGGACAGCGTCGAGGTCTTTGGGGAACTTCGAAATCGTGTTTCGAGCAAGCTCGCGGGCGATCTCGAGGTCTCCGGTGTGCCACGACAGCCCGCCGCAACAGCCTTGTCCTTCCGGGATAACCACCTCAATCCCATTTCGGCTCAGCACGTCAATTGTCGCGGTATTGATATCGGGTTCGAGGACCTGTTGAACGCATCCGGTTAACAAAGCAACGCGCGCCCGGCGTTGACCCTGGGCGGCAATCAACGCCGGCCATTGCTCACGGCCCGGCACAACCGGGGGGAGCAGGTCCAACATCGGTCGAATCGAAGCGGGCAACCAGCGACGGAAGCGCCTCGGGAACCAAGCCAGGGCGGCGGCGGCGCGGAACCGGCGCGGGAATGGAAGCACATTTCTCACGAGGGCGCGTCGAAACGTCTCAGCGGGTGAAGTCGTCACCTTCGATCTTGCGAGCGCCCGAAACGGGGTAACCAAATCGCGGTAGCGCACGCCGCTTGGGCAGGCAGGTTCACAAGCCAGGCAACCCAAACATCGATCCAGATGAGGTTGCGCAGCCTGCCACGGGAGTTGCTCTTCGAGCACGCGTTTCATCAGCACGATGCGACCGCGCGGGGTGTCCATCTCCTGACCGAGTTCGGAATAGGTAGGACAAGCAGCCAGGCAAAACCCGCAGTGCACGCAGGCAGTGACGGCTTCGGTCATCGCCGAGCCGAACGGTCCGAGTTTTTCAGGTTTAATCGAATGCAGCATTCAAAGTGGCTTCATCACACCTGCGAACACGTTCGCTCGGGCAAGGGTCCTATCTCCCCAGTGCTCTCCTGCAAATTGCGCGCCCAGGTGGGTGAGGTTTGGTGCAGCGAATCGCTGGTGCTATTCATCCAATGATGGAAAACGGTTTTGCGGATCGAGGGCACGTTTGACGGCGTCGGCGATTTGAGCGCGCGGTTGTTTGCCCACCCAGGCAGGGACCTCGCCGCGCAACGAAACGCCGGGCAGCGACAGCCCAGCGAGAGCTTTGTTGAACAACGGGAACTGTTCCGCACTCGGCATGGAGACATAAGCCGCGTTGCCGCCCCCGCTGATGTGAACCCGGAGCCGGTCAACTGGCTCGAGCGCTTTCAATAGGTCGGGAAACGAAAGCGGAGTGACCGGAACTTTCACGAGGGGCCCAGTGGAGTGGGTCCAGTGAAACTCTCGAATATTGGACCAGGCACGGTCGGCATCGGCGGAGTTCAACTTTTCCCCGGGAAATCGAGAAAGGATGTCGGCTGCGATTTGCTCGATGGCTGCCGACGGTCCGGCCAACCGCAGGAGAACGGAGCAATCCCCGGCGGGTATCTCGAGGGCATCCGGCTCCCATCGACTTCGGGCCGCTTCAATCAAAATGCGGGCGGCGGCTGCCATATCCTTTGCTGCGAGTTTCAGAGTAAGTGTGCCGGCGGCGGCCGGAAAAACCTTGAAAGTCAGTTCTGTCAAAACTCCGAACCTCCCAACACTGCCGACGAAAAATTTCGGCAGGTCGAATCCGGCAGCATTCTTGACCACCTTGCCCCCTGCGCCAAGAAGACGGCCGGAGCCCTCCACAAACCGGGCGCCTAAAATAAAATCCCGGATGCCTCCAAACCGGAGGCGGCCGGGACCGTTGAGATTAGAAGCGACGGCACCACCCAAAGTGCCCCCGGAGTCAACGAACACCGGGTCAAAAGGAAGGTATTGGCCACACGCCGCGAGGGTCTGTACCACTTCAGCCAGGGGCGTCCCTGCGCGGGCGGTAAACGTGAATTCACTGGGCTCGTATTCCAGGGTTCCCCGGAGCTTCAGCATCGAGAGTTTGGTCGCGTTCACCGCACACAAGCGCGGCTTGGTTTCACCCCCCACGGGCAGCAATCGTTCAAACGACCGGACGGCATCAACCAGTTCGGGTATGGATGCGGGAGCGAGTGAATCCTTCATTCGCGCGATATCTGGCCGCTCTTTTCCAGGGGATGCAATCCCCGGTGTTTCAGGGCCGGAGCGTCAGCGCCGGGAAACATTTTGCCCGGGTTGGCAATCCCCAGCGGATCGAATGCCGCGCGCAGCCGTTGAAAGCAGTCGATTTCTTCGGCGGTAAACATTTCGCCAAGAAACTCGCGTTTTTCCATTCCAATCCCATGCTCCCCGGTAATGCTGCCTCCCATTTGCACGCACATGCGCAGGATCTCGCCCGCAAGAGCTTCGGCGCGCTCCAGCATTCCGGGCTCTCCCCCGTCAAACAGGACCAGCGGGTGAAGATTGCCGTCGCCGGCGTGAAAAACGTTCGCGCAGCGCAAGCCCGCTTTGCGCGACATCTCTCCAACCCTGCGCAGGGCCTCCCCCAGGAACCGCCGCGGAACGACTCCATCCTGCACTATAAAATCAGGGGACAACCGGCCAACCGCGCTGAAGGCGTTTTTACGGCCTTTCCAAATGGCCAAACGCTCCACCGCATCGCGCGCGGGCCGGATCTCAATTGCCTGGCTCTTCTCAAGGATCGCGCTCAAACGATCACAGTCGATGGAGACCACCTCGCGTGGCCCTTCCAATTCAACAATTAAAACCGCTTCACAACCGGGAGGGTATTCAGCATGAACCGATGCTTTGGCCGCCTCGAGGGCAAGGGCGTCCATGATCTCAATTGCGCCTGGCAGCAGGCCGCTGCCGATGATGGCCGAGACGGCATTGCCCGCCAGTTCCAACGACGCGTACCCGGCGAGAACAGTATAATAATATTCGGGCCGGGGCAGCAGTTGCAGCGTGATTTGGAGAACGATCCCGAAGAGTCCTTCATTGCCGGTAAATAGTCCGCACCAATCGGGTCCCACGTTCTCGCGGCTTGAGCTTCCCCACTCCACGATTTCCCCGGAAGCCAGAACGGCGCGCAGGCCCAGGACATGATTGGACGTCATTCCGTATTTGAGGCAATGGGCGCCACCCGAGTTGAAAGCGACATTGCCGCCGATGGTGCAAATGGTTTGGCTGGATGGATCGGGCGAATAGTGCAAGCCGTGCGACGCCGCGGCCTGAGACACTTGAGTGTTCACGACACCGGGCTCGACCACCGCGACCCGCAGATCCGGATCGATGTTCAGGATCCGGTTCATTCGATTGAGCGCGACCACGATGCCGCCCCGCACAGGCAACGATCCGCCCGACAAACTCGTTCCGCTGCCGCGCGCCACAAACGGCAAATTGTGCTTGTGGCAAAACCGCACAACCCGAATTACCTCATCCTCGTTTTCCGGAATGACGACGGCAACCGGCGTCTCATGAAACGCGGTCAGCGCGTCGCTTTCATAGGCGGCCAATTGTTCGGCCCGGATCAGGAGCCTGTCGGATGGGAAAATCGACGCTAAACCTTCGAGGACGTCAGTCGACATGGAGCCAGGGTCAATGCAGGACGTGGCGCAACGCGGTTAGAACCAGGTCGACGTTGCGCACGGTGGAGCCATGGCCCATCAGGCCGATTCGCCAGGCTTTGCCCGCCATCGGGCCCAGGCCGGCCCCGATTTCGATGCTGTAATCGTCGAGCAGGAGGCGGCGGACAGCGGCATCCTGGGCGCCCTCGGGAATCCGAACGCAGTTTAGCGTGTGAAGGGAGTGCCGGGGAACATATTCGAGACCGAGTTCCTTAAGGCCCGTCCGAAGGCGCTGATGCATTTGGGCATGGCGGGAGAAGCGATTTTCGAGCCCTTCTTCCAGCACAATGGCCAGGGCCTCGCGCAGGGCGTAGGTCATGTTGACGGGAGCGGTGTGGTGATAAACCCGGGTGCCGTCTCCTTCAAGGTAGTACTTCCGAAGCATCGAAACGTCCAGGTACCAGGACTGGACCTTTGTTTTGCGCGTGTCGATTCGAGCCAGTGCGCGCGGGCCGAAGCTGACCGGGGCAAGGCCCGGAGGACAACTAAGGCACTTTTGGGTGCCGCTGTAGATCGCGTCAATGCCCCACTCATCGACGCGAACGTCGTGCCCGCCAAGGCTTGTCACGGCATCGACGATCAGCAATGCGCCACGCGCGTGAACGGCGTCCGCCAAACCGCCCAACGGCTGATGAGCGCCGGTGCTGGTTTCGGCATGAACGATTCCGACGAGCCGGCTGCGTGGATATTTTTCCAGTGCGGCCGTAATTTGCTCCACCTGGAAAATATCACCCCACTCCGCTTCGACGGTGCGCACGGTCGCGCCGCAACGCTCCATCACATCTTTCATACGAGTGCCGAAAACGCCGTTCACGCACACGATGACCTCGTCCCCAGGCTCAATCAGGTTGGTCGCAATGCACTCCATTCCGGCCATGCCTGTGCCACTGACCGGGAAGGTCAGCGGGTTGCGGGTTTGAAAGACCTGCCGGAGCATGTCGCAGACCTGGTCCATGATCTCCAGGTATTGGGGGTCCAGGTGGCCGAGTGTCGGAGCGCCCAGGGCGCGAAGCACCCGTTGAGGAACCGGGCTTGGACCCGGGCCCAGGAGGATGCGTTCAGCCGGGAAAGAAGAGGTTTTCATGATGTGAATACGTTGATGTTACACGGCGCTGCCGAGTTTGGCCATGATTCGTGCACTGCGGCAATGCGGGAAAAGCGCGGCCCGGAGATCTTATCCAGTTCTTAAGTTCGAATGAATGCCGCCCGTGCCAGGCCGCGTCCAACCTATGCATCCGAGCGGCTCCGGCGGGCGAACAAAGAGCATTGATGCAATCAATCAAAATACGATTTCTTGCTGGCGGGCGCGGAGCCGAACCGGCAAGTTTCCGAGTGCCAATCCGGCGCGGTGCGGTCCATGGCCGGGCGCGCTGGAAGCTATGCAGGAACAATCGTCGCCAGAAGAAGCCCAGTCCCGATTGCTGTGCCGCATCGCGGCACGCGACCTGCAAGCCATGTCCGATTTCTACGATCAAACCGCCGCGCCGCTCTTTACCCTGGCGCTGCGGATCCTGGGCGACGCCGGGGAAGCCGAGGAGGTTATTCAGGATGTTTTCGTGCAGATCTGGGAAAAAGCGACGGCCTTCGACCCGGCCCTTGGTTCGGCATTTCACTGGGCTTTGAGCATCGCACGGCATCGGGCGATTGACCGGTATCGATCGCGCCAGCGCAGAAACCGCCTGAACGAGCAGCTCCAGGAAACCACGCCTGAACCCGATTCGGTGAGGCCAGACAGCGAGGCTGCGGGATTGGAGCAAGCGGGACTGGTCCGGGCAGCGCTGCAGGGTTTGCCGGCCGACCAGCGCCAGGCCATCGAGCTGGCCTTCTTTCGCGGGCTCACACATCCGCAAATCGCGGACCTGCTCAAAGAGCCGCTTGGGACGATCAAAGCCCGGATCCGGCGCGGACTTCTCAAATTGCGCGAAAGCTTTCCAGAAAAGGCCAAATGACCGAACAGCAACAGGAACAGGCGACGCTTTACGCATTCGGCGAACTCAGCCCGGCGGAAGAACGGGAGTTCATCGCCGCCGTGCGGGCGGATCCTGAATTGCGAAAGTTCCTTCACGGGCTGCAGAAAACCCTGGAACAACTGGCGCTCTCGACGCCGATCGTAGCGCCGCCGGCTTCGCTCAAGGGAAAGCTGATGAACCGGCTGCGTTCGCCGGCCGCGAAGCCTTCGGCAAGACCGGCCCAACCGGCGGGGCTGCCGGCGGGTCTTCGGTTTCTGGCCCAAAGTGATGCCGGGTGGAAGCCTCTGCCGGTGCCCGGCGCTTTTATCAAACTTCTCTCTTTGGAACCAGGCCGCGGATACGCGGTGCTGCTCGGGAAGCTCGACCCGGGTACCCGATACCCTGCCCATACCAACGCAGGTCCGGAGGATTTTTATATTATCACTGGCGACTTGCATGTAGGAGACCAGGTGCTCGGCCCCGGTGATTTCCACCATGCTGACGCAGGGTCACACCACACCGAGAATTATTCCGTCGAGGGTTGCACGCTGCTGGCCGTTCTCACAACCGACGACCCTCTGGTTCAGCTTGCGGCCGGCTGAAAAGGCCGGGCCCCTTCTGAAAATCGTTGAAAGTCCGCCCGTTGTGTGGCCGCCACCGATTCGGGGCGGTAAAACCGATCATAGAACTCCACATCGAGGTGGCACGCTTGAAATCCCAGGACTGTGCGGTACGGCGTCAGATGAACGGGGAATCGCCCGTACCGATTCCAAAGGTACCCACAGTAAGCCTCCGTGGCGGCGATTGCCGCGTCGCTGACTGACGGAATTTGCCGGGTTACTTCCGGCCCGTTGGCCCACGGGTACCCCGCGGGGTGATTTCGAAACACCCCGTTGTGGCCGAATTTAGCGTCCACGACCGCTCTCACCGCCTCTTTCATTGAAGCATAGTACGGAGGACAAAACGGCTTGAGGAGTGCTTCTCCGTTGCGTTCCAGGCCGACAGGGAATGGAACAGAAACGTCCCGGTTGAGGAGACGGAGAGCCGCTCGGACCAGGAACCCGGTCCCTAGATAACGACTGGCCGGCATCTCCTGCATCCGAAAATCGAGGGCACGGAACCATCCGAACTCATGATTGGCGAAATTTGGGAACCCGCCCAAACCGAGTGCCTGGGACATAAGGCCGAGGTTCTGCAACATCATTCCTTGCTCAACAGTGACGAATTCCGTCACGAATTGCTCAACCTGGCGGACGGTTGCCACTCGTCCGAGCCTGGGATCATCTTCGAGGTGGCCGCCATGGCTGCGTGCAAAGGACGCCAACCCGGCAGGACGGAAATGATTCCGCTCGTCCAGGATAAAGGCGCCAGTCGTTTCGTTGAAGATCTCGAGAAGTCCGTTCACGTACATGAACGTGAGATCGTTGACGGGCAGAAAGTAAGTCGTTCCCGGGGCGTGCGCGGACCAACGGTTGGCATTGATGTTGAAAAGTGGATCGGTTGAGGTGCTGGCCCGGCCGTCTTTGATCTTCACGCGGCATTTCTGATAGAGCCTCGTAAATTCGCGGCGCCGCGCGAGCTCGATTAGCCCCGCTATGTCCCCTTGGGGCAACTCGCGCGGGCGACGGACCAGGTAAGTCGCCTCGTCGTTGATGACAATCAGAGCGACCGTTTGCAGCCCGTCGCCGCTGGCAATCGTCCTCGCGACCAGACCCGCCATAATCCCACCGCCGCCGCCCGGGGCGTAGCATAGATCGGCCAGCGCGTGGCCGGTGGTGCCGCACGCGGCGAAAACCAGCGCCGCCTCTTCATCCTCGCTCAAAGGAGCAGGCGCGTGGCGGCTGGTAAAGGCAAGGGGGCCGGCGGGAATTTTCATGCCCCTGCCAAAGCGCCGTGATCGCCGATCGAGTAACGCCGAAAACAGGGGGTATTCAGCAATTCGCGCGAGCAGATCGTTTTGTGGATGCATGTGCTGTTTATACCTGAGGAAAAGGCGCCATTCCAGTAACGTGATCGTGGCGGGAATGGAGGGGCACAACGACTGAAGTTCAACCTTTTTTCAAAAGCCCGCGCTGGAGACCGTCGACGCCGTTCGCACCGCTGCATCGAGCGTTAAATCAATGGTGAACTCATGTGAAATGAAGGTGAAACGCTGCACCGCGGCGAAGCTGCTTGCAAGATCTTGGTTGGCGCAGCTATATTCCCGCCGAAAACACGAGGTTGAGGTATGTCGCAGACGGGGCGCCAGTCGATTAACACAAGTAACGTGCTCTCGGTAATTATGGGAGGCGGCCAGGGCACTCGATTGTTTCCACTGACCAAGGAACGGGCGAAACCCGCGGTCCCGCTGGCGGGAAAATACAGGCTGGTCGACATTCCCATTTCCAACTGCATCAATTCCGGGCTGCGCCGCATCTACCTGTTGACCCAGTTCAATTCGGCTTCTTTGCATCGGCACATTTCGCAATCGTATAAATTCGATCATTTTTCCGGGGGATTCGTGGAGTTGCTCGCGGCGGAGCAAACGTTTTCCGACACGTCCTGGTACCAGGGCACGGCCGACGCGGTGCGCAAAAACAAAATACACTTTCGCAATCACGACTGGGATTACCTCCTAATCCTGAGCGGGGATCAGCTGTACCGGATGGATTTCCGCCACATCATCGAGCAGCACGCCGAAACCCACGCCGACATCACGATCGCAACGATTCCTGTTCGCCGAGCGGAAGTGCCCGGGCTGGGGATCATGCAAATGGACGCGGAACGGCGCATCACGCGTTTCGTTGAGAAACCGACCGACCCGGCCGTGCAGGATTCGTTGAGACTCGACCCGGCCTGGTATCCGAAACTGGGTATTTCGGATCAAGGGGAACTGTTCCTGGCCTCGATGGGTATCTACGTGTTCAGCCGGGAAGTGATCTTCAAGCTGCTGGAAAATGAATTCACCGATTTCGGAAAGCACATTATTCCCCAAGCCATCAAGGACCTGAGGGTTTGCTCCTACGTCTTTCAAGGCTATTGGGAGGACATTGGAACGATCCGGGCCTTTTTTGAAGCGAACCTGGATGTCACCAATGAACTGCCGCGGTTCAATTTCTTCGACATGAGCGCCCCGATCTTCAGCCGGCCGCGGTTCCTGCCCGGGTCGAAGATTAACGGAGCGCAAATCGATCACGCGGTCATCTCCGATGGCTGCATCATCAACCGGGCCACCATAAGCCACAGCATCGTTGGCCTGCGCTGCCTTGTCGGGCCAGGAACGGTTCTCAATCGGACAATTTTGCTGGGCAGTGACTACTACGAATCACGCGAATCCATCCAGGAAAACGAAAAAGCGGGGAGACCCCGCATTGGGGTCGGCCTGAACTGCCGGATCGAAAACACGATCGTGGATAAAAACGCGCGAATCGGCGATAACGTCATCATTTCACCCGTTGGAAAACCTGATAAACTGGACCATTCCCACTATTACATCCGCGACGGCATTGTCATCATTCCCAAAAATGGAGTGATCCCCCACGGAATGGTTCTTTAAAAAAAATGGGCAAGCGGCCCGGAAACGGGTAATGTGGCCGAAAGCATATGCCGTTACGTCCCCGGGACGCGCGACAACGCGCAAGTGTGTTAGAAGCGGTGCGACCCCAGTCAGAACCCAGTTCCAGGACGGCTGTACGCATGGTTTCAACACGTGCACAGCCTGATTCGACCGCTGGACAAGGGTATTCCGCGATTGAATTGGGAAGATCCGTTCGGGTCTCGTTGACGCTGGTTCCAGAAGGCCGGGGCCGCCTGGAAGACCAGGCCAGAGAGATTTTTGAAGCCCAGCGCCAGGTTCTCCAAAACCAGCGGTATCCAATGGTGGTCACGTCTCAGACGGTTTTCCTCAGAAACCCGTCGGAGCTGCAGCGGTGTCGATCGTTGCTGAGCACCATTTATGGAGCGCAGCTTCCGGCGACGAACATCGTTTTCCAGCCGCCATGCTGCGGAGCCGCGTTGGCACTGGAAGCTTGGGCTATCGGCGGAGAGGATGTCCTCGTCGAACAATGCGGGCCATCAACAACCGCGGTGACGTACCAGGGCACGCGTTGGATCTATTGCTCGGGAATCTCTTCGAAGGATCCAAACTCAAGCGTTTACGAGCAAGCCAGCGAAGTGCTCGCGGGCGTCGAAGCAGGGCTAAAACAGGCTCGGACCGGCTTTGACCGCGTAGTGCGAACCTGGTTTTACCTGGGGGCGATCACCGAGCCAGATAAGGGCGTTGAACGGTACAAAGAACTGAACCGCGCGCGAACAGACTTCTACCGCAATATCCATTTCCATTGTTCAACCTCCGAGCCCAATATTCCCCAGGGAATATACCCGGCGAGCACGGGAATCGGCACTGCGGGAACCGGGCTGGTGGCAGGCTGCGTGGCCCTTGAAACCGACAGGACTGACGCGTTGTTGTTGCCGTTGGAGAATCCGCAACAAACGCCGGCCTACGCGTACCATCCAAAATTTTCACCGCAGAGTCCGAAATTCTCACGCGGTGTGGCACTGGTGCTCGGCGACTATACAACCACGTGGCTGTCCGGCACGGCAAGTGTGGTCTATTCGGGCAGCCGCTACCCGGATGACATCAAACGGCAGACGGAGCAAACCATTGAGAATATCGAGCGGTTGATTTCTGAAGAGAACTTCGCCTTTCACGGTATAAAGCACGTGGGAGCGCGTTTGCATGACCTTGCCAAAATCCGGGTGTATATCAAGCGAGCCGAGGACTTCGCCCGCTGCAAAGTGATTTGTCAGAAGCGATTCGGACCGGTCCCCGCAATTTATGCCCTGGCCGACGTATGCCGTCCCGAACTGCTGGTCGAGATAGAAGGTGTGGCGTTCTCGAGAAGAATCAACGGTTCGCCCGTCTCGGGATGCGGGTAAACGATCAGCCGCTTCAAGGTGTTCAATAGCCAAAAGCCGCGGGTCGCGGACGCGCGCCCACGGCAAATGACTCAACGATTATTGGATCCCGGAGGGATGAAATAGACAGCCTCAGGCGATAGTGACTTCCTTGCTGAGGTAAACATCCTGGATCCCGTTCAGAAGGGCGATGCCTTCTTTCATGGGGCGTTGGAACGCTTTGCGGCCGGAAATCAGGCCCATGCCGCCTGCGCGCTTGTTGATCACAGCCGTTGTGACAGCATTGGCAAGGTCCCCGGCCCCCTTGGATTCGCCGCCGCTATTGATCAGACCGGCGCGGCCCATATAGCAATTGGCCACCTGGTAGCGGCACAAATCGATCGGATGGTCGCTCGTCAATTCCGTGTAGATGCGCTCGTCGAGTTTCCCGTAACTCGAACCGCCCGTGTTCAGAGCTTTGAAGCCGCCATTATTCTCCGGGAGTTTCTGTTTGATGATATCCGCCTGGATGGTCACGCCCAAGTGGTTGGCTTGCCCAGTCAGGTCGGCTGAGACATGGTAATCTTTGTCCTTCTTGAACGCGTTGTTTCGAAGATAGCACCAAAGGACGGTAGCCAACCCGAGTTCGTGGGCCTGGGCAAAGGCCTGGGCGACTTCCACAATCTGTCGGCCGCTTTGGTCCGATCCAAAGTAGATGGTTGCGCCGACAGCAGCCGCTCCCATGTCCGCCGCTTCCTTGATCGTCCCGAACATGATTTGGTCAAACTTGTTCGGATAGGTCAGCAGTTCGTTGTGGTTTATCTTTACCAGGAACGGGATCTTATGGGCGTATTTGCGCGCGACGGCGCCAAGCACACCGTAAGTGGAAGCCACCGCGTTGCACCCGCCTTCAATTGCCAGGCGAACGATATTCTCAGCGTCAAAATAATCCGGGTTCTTGGCGAAGCTCGCGCCGCCGGAGTGTTCAATGCCCTGGTCAACCGGCAAAATGGAAACGTAGCCGGTGTTTGCCAGGCGCCCGTGCCCGAAAATCCGTTGCAGGTTGCTGAGCACCCTGTTGTTGCGATCGGAAACGGCAAATATCCGATCCACGAAGTCCGGCCCGGGCAAATGCAGGCGCTCAGCCGGGATTTTTGGGTTCTTAAAGTTTAGCAAAGATTCGGCTTTGTCGCCCAGCAGCTGTACGATCGCGTTCATATCAGTGTCCAATAGTTCAAGTTCAAGTATTCAAGTTTTTCTCAGAAGCCCATGTGGCGCGAACGTCCGCCCCGCTCAAAAACCGGCCAGCCCGGCCAAAACAAAGGCCGCAGAATATTACCTGCTGCAAAATGGCTGCGCCACAAGAATTGAACCGGAAAGGCCCGGTATAGGCGGAACTTCTTGAGACCATTAATGCCGAGGCGCTTCCAACCTGGCCGGCTCTTGGAGCGTTTTCCTGGCCTTTTCAATGCGGTTGTTCCAATCCAGCCAACTCGCGGCCCATTCGGGTCCCGAGAACTTGCTGCGCGCGGCGGGTAACGCCTCTTCCAACAGGTTCAAATCATTCCGGGCGGCTTTGCGTTCACCCCATTTGATCTCCGATTCGACCAGGTTGAGCCGGTTCTCGGGATATTCGGGGGCAAGCTCCAGCGCCTTTTGCAGGTGCACTCGTGCTTTCGATTTGCTGCCGATGCTGGCCAGTGCGGGTGCGTCTCGATACAGCATCCCCAGGCTGCGCTCGGCTCCCGCGTAGTCGAAATGAGGGTCCAACTCGATGGCGCGGAGGAACTCTCGCTCCATTTGATCCACCAGTTTAAGCGCTCCCAGGCTGCGCGTGCGTGCCAGTTCCCCCTGGTTGAGACCCAGGTAATAATGCAATGGGGCCGAGTTGGGATTTTGAGCCAGGGCCTGCTTGCAGGCCGCTATGGCGTCCTGGGCGATCTCGGCGCGCTCCGAGTTGCTTGCGACCATGTCGCCTTTGTCGAAGGCGGCGCGGGCATAGCGCCATACCTTTTCGGGGTCGGCGGGGTGCTCCTGGAACTCGTGTTTGGCTTGATCATAGGAGCGCTGAACCAAGGCGGCGGGGTCGGGTTCCCCCGCAAAGGCGGCAAACGCGGAGAACAGCAACACCAGGAAGAGCTTGCGGAGAGTGAAAATCCGGGACGCCGTCTCGCGGGTCCGCCGAGTTTCTCGGGGTTCGGGAGGAGCGAGGATCCGCCCAAAATAAAGGGTTGCTAAGCCCATAATGTAAATTATACTCTGGTTCAGTGAGATTAAATTGGAAAGTCCTGGGCTTGACGATCCTGCCGGTCCTTCTTCTATCCGCGACCGGTTGCGGAGGGCTGAGTGCCACCAAGAGCATTTCGCCTGCGTCGTTTCTATTGCCGGGCTTGATCCAAGCCACCCCACCACCGGCTCATCCCGAGAGCACTTTGCCTCAGGCCGAGCCCGGTACCGAGGTCGCTCAATTTTAAAACTCATTATCCCAGGTTAAAATCGATCTAGAACATTGCTATGCGATTTCCACTCGCATTGACGGTGAAAATTGCCCGTCATATCATCAAGCATAAAATGCGCAAAACTCCGCGTTTTGCGCTCGTGTTGCAGCTTGAACCGTTGCACACATGCAATCTGACGTGCACCGGGTGCGGCCGCATTCGAGAATACTCCACCAGCCTCAAGGACATGATGAGCCTCGAGGATTGTCTGGGTTCAGCGCAGGAGTGCGACGCCCCGATGGTTTCGATCTGCGGCGGCGAACCGCTAATCTACCCGAAAATCAAGGAATTGGTGGCCGGACTGCTGGAACAGGGCCGGATTGTTTATGTCTGCACCAACGGCATGTTCATGCGCCGCGAAATGCGCGATTACCTCGCCAGCATTTATTCTCCAGAACAGGAACCCACACTCCAAAGACTGCTTTCAGAAAAATTGGTTACGGAAAAAGACGCCGAAACGATTCGCAAAGGCAAAAAAGGCGCGGCCCCTGCGATCAAACCCTCCAAGTGGATGTACTGGAATGTCCACATCGACGGCCTGGAATACACCCACGACCTCATTGTCGAGAGGGAAGGCGTTTTCAAAGAGTGCGTCGAAGCGATCCGGATGGCCAAGATTCTCGGATACCAGGTTGCCACCAACACCACGGTTTACAAAGAAACCGATGTGAAAGAAATCGAGCAGATGTTCGAGTTCTTTTCCTCGTTGGAAGTCGATGGGCATACCATTTCCCCGGGCTACGACTACGATGCCGCCAAGAAGGACATGATCAAGCGCCTGGGCCGAAAGCCGGAGGATTTCTTCCTCACGCGCGCGATGACGCGGCAGAAATTTGCCCGGATCCAGGAATGGGGCGAGCGCTTCACGATTTTCGGAACCCCGGTTTACCAGGAGTTTCTGGCCGGCCGCCGCGAATTGACCTGCACCGCGTGGGCGATTCCGACCCGCAACGTCAAAGGGTGGAAGGCGCCGTGTTACCTGATGACCGACGGTCATTACGCGCATTACCAGGAGATGCTCGACACGGTCGACTGGAACAAATACGGCGTCGTGGACGGCGTGGCGCGGGATCCCCGCTGCGAAAACTGCATGGTTCATTGCGGTTACGATCCCAGCGGCGCGCTGGGCACCAATTACAAGCGCGGGGATAATTGGAAGAATTTCAAATACAATTTCTGGCCCAGGCCGGTTCCTTACAAAGCCGGCAGCAGTGTCCAGGCGTTCAACGGCGCGTCCATTGGCCAGGGGCACCTGGCGGAAGCCAAGGCTGCGGTGAAATCGGGCCTGGCCGGCGCGCGATCGGCTTTTCAGGCCAACGGCGAGCAGACGTCCTCCGCGGGTTCCTGCGGGACAGGTGATTCGTCGCAACGCGACGAGTTGCTGACCAGGATCCGCACCGGCAAGGACGCCTGAGCGGCCGACGACGGAAAACTCATTCACAGGACCTATCCCACCAATGAAAACTCTTTTCCTGTCACCCCCCAGTTTCGACGGATTTGATGGCGGCGCAGGGTCGCGATACCAGGCCCGGCGCGAAGTCACCAGCTTTTGGTACCCAACGTGGCTGGCTCAACCCGCCGCGATGGTTCCCGATGCAAAATTGCTGGATTGTCCTCCGCACGATGTCGATATCAAAAAGTGTTTAGCCGAGGCCAAACAGTATGATCATGTCATTGTTCATACTTCGACACCCTCTCTCAAGAATGATTGCAAGGTCGCCGAGGCCATCAAACAAAACCGGCCCGAAACACGGATTGGGTTTGTCGGCGCCCATGCGGCTGTGTTGCCCACCGAAACCTTAAAAGCCTCCTGGGCGATCGACTGGGTCGGCCGGAAGGAATTTGATTACACCTGCAAAGAAGTCGCTGAAGGCCGCCCGCTGGACACGATCAGCGGTCTCTCTTATAGGGATAAAGACGGAAAAATCAGGCACAACCCTGAGCGAGAAATGATCGCCAACATGGACTCTTTGCCATGGGTGGCGGACGTGTATAAGCGCGATCTGCAGATCGAAAAATACTTTATCGGCTACCTGCTCCATCCGTACGTCAGTTTGTACACGGGACGGGGCTGCCCGGCTCAGTGCACCTTCTGCCTCTGGCCGCAGACCATTGGCGGTCACAAATATCGTGTCCGCTCGCCTCAAAACGTCGCTGACGAAATGGCTTACATGAAAAAACTCTTTCCCCAGGTGAAGGAGTTTTTCTTCGATGACGACACGTTCACGGCGAACCTTCCTCGAGCCCGGGAAATTGCGAAGAAACTGGCGCCGCTGGGTCTCACCTGGTCGTGCAACAGCCGTGCCAATCTCGACTACGATACCATCAAGTCCTTCAAAGACTCCGGGCTGCGCCTGTTCCTGGTGGGATACGAGAGTGGCAACGAACAAATTCTCAAGAACATCAAGAAGGGTGTCACGATGGACGAGATGCGGGCGTTCACAAAATCGTGTCACAAAGCGGGTGTGGTCATTCACGGCACGTTCATCCTGGGCCTGCCTGTTGAAACGAGGGAAAGCATCGAGAACACAATTCGGTTCGCACAGGAATTGGATGTGTTCAGTCTTCAGGTCAGCCTGGCCGCTCCCTACCCCGGCACCGAACTGTTCGAAATGGCCCGCCAAAATGGCTGGTTTGTCAAAAAGGACAAGACCGACCTGGTTGAAACTGACGGGTTCCAGCAGAGCGCGTTGGAGTATCCGGGGCTCAGCAAGGATGAAATTTTCGAGGCCGTCGATCGTTTCTACCGGACCTATTATCTAAGGCCAAAACCGATTTTGCGGATCATCAAGACGATGCTCGAAGACAAGGATGTTTTCGTGCGCCGTTGCCGCGAGGGCTTTGAATTTTTCAAAAGTCTGCGCCAGCGCAAAGAGGACCTCAAAGCCTCGCGAGCGCCAGTCCCGGCCACCGCCTCGGCTGTGGCCGCCTGATCGCGCCCCGGCGGCACTTTCCCATAAACCCGGCACCTTGGTCCCGGATAAAGTTTCCAATATATCGGAAATTCGTCTTGCATATTGGATTTCGCTTGTCTATCTTTCCAGCGCTGAATTTCAGCAACGGATTTTTTTATGAAGGCACTCATTAAAAGGGAACGGAAACCGGGTTTATGGCTCGAGGAAGTGCCCCGGCCTGAAGTGGGCATCAATGATGTTCTCATCCAGGTCGACCGCGCGGGCATCTGCGGCACGGACCTGCACATCTATAAATGGGACGACTGGGCGCGGAAGACGATTCCAACGCCCATGGTGATTGGCCATGAATTCGTGGGGGAAGTGGTGGAGGTGGGCTCTAACGTGAAAGACTTCTTTGCCGGGGAAGTGGTGAGCGCGGAAGGGCACGTCGTGTGCGGACGTTGTCGCAATTGTCTCGCGGGCAGGCGTCACCTCTGCAGCGACACCCAGGGCATCGGGGTCAACAGGCCGGGCGCGTTTGCCGAGTACATTTCGGTGCCGATGACCAATGTCTGGCATCACCGGACCGGAGTCGACCGCGACGTGGCGGCCATTTTTGACCCGTTCGGCAACGCGGTTCATACGGCGTTGTCTTTCCCGGTGCTGGGGGAGGACGTGCTGATTACGGGGGCGGGTCCGATCGGAATCATGGCCGCCGCGGTTGTAAAACATGCCGGAGCGCGTTTCGTGGTGGTGACCGACGTGAACGATTTTCGACTGGAACTCGCCAGGCAGATGGGAGCGACGGTCGCCTTGAATGTGAAGTCCGGCCGGACGCTCAAAGATGTTCAGAAACAGCTTGGGATGCGAGAAGGCTTTGATGTCGGGTTGGAAATGTCAGGAAGTCCCGCGGCATTGCGCGACATGATTGAGAACATGTGCCACGGAGGCAAAATTGCCATGCTAGGCATTCCGTCGGAGACCGGGCCGTTTGATTGGAACAAAGTCGTCTTCAACATGCTCACGATCAAAGGCATTTACGGCCGTGAAATGTACGAGACGTGGTACAAGATGACGGTTATGTTGGAAACAGGGTTGAACATCAAGCCGGCCATAACGCATCGGTTCCATTTTTCGGAATTTGAAAAGGGGTTCGAAGTCATGCTTGGCGGCAAATCTGGCAAAGTCATTCTGAATTGGCGGTAAGCTTGGGGTATGCACAAGGATTTCGCCGACCACCTGCAACAGCAACTGTCGGCCATACGAGCCGCAGGCACATACAAACGCGAACGCGTCATTATGACGCCCCAGGGGACAACCATTCGCGTCGCGGACGGCCGGCCGGCCCTCAATCTTTGCGCCAACAACTACCTGGGCCTTGCACAGCATCCCGAAGTCGTCGCCGCGGCCAAAGAAGCCCTCGACAAGTGGGGGTACGGCATGGCCAGCGTACGTTTCATTTGCGGGACCCAGGGCGTCCACAAACAACTGGAAACCGCGCTGACGGAATTCCTCGGGACCGAAGACACGATCCTCTATTCGTCCTGCTTCGATGCCAATGGCGGTTTGTTCGAGACGGTGCTCGGGCAGGAGGACGCGATCATCTCTGATGAACTCAATCACGCCAGCATCATTGACGGGATCCGGCTTTGCAAGGCGCAGCGGTATCGCTACGCCAACAACGACATGGCCGACCTGGAAGCAAAATTGCGCGAGGCTTCAAAAGCTCGTTTCCGGCTCATTGCCACCGACGGGGTGTTCTCTATGGACGGATACATCGCCAACCTGGGGCAAATCTGCGACCTCGCCGATCGGCACCAAGCGTTGGTGATGGTGGACGACTCGCACGCGGTCGGTTTCATGGGCGCACGCGGCCGCGGTACACACGAGTACCGCAATGTCATGGGCCGAGTAGACATTCTCACCGGCACGCTGGGCAAGGCATTGGGCGGCGCCAGCGGCGGATACGCAAGCGGACGAAAAGAAATAATCGAACTGCTTCGGCAACGGTCCCGCCCGTATCTCTTCTCCAATACGCTTTCTCCGTCCATTGCCGGCGCCTCTCTCAAAGTGCTCGAACTGCTTTCCCGATCAACCGCATTGCGCGATCGCCTGGAAGAAAATACCCGGTTCTTCCGCGAAGGCATGGCGCGGCTCGGGTTTGCCGTCCTCCCCGGTTCGCATCCGATCGTGCCTGTTATGATTGGAGATGCCGGGCTCGCCTCAAAGTTCGCGGACGCCATGCTCGATCAAGGCGTTTATGTCGTCGGATTTTCCTACCCCGTCGTCCCACAGGGCAAGGCCCGCATCCGCACCCAGATTTCGGCGGCCCACACCAGGGAAGACCTGGAACAAGCCCTTCAGAGTTTTGACAAGGTCCGCAACGAGCTGAAAGTTTGAGAACACGGCATTCCTGCCGTTTCAACTGCCGGACATGCGCCCGCCAGGCCGGCGATGGTCCGCCAAAAAATCATACTTTCAACTTGCCTGATTTTTACGCCGTGATTAGGTTTTGCCGGCGAAGCAAACCCCACTCCGCCTTCCCTATGCAGACACGCTCAGAGATCGGCTATAATTCTAAGGTTGAGGGTGACGTTGTGGTTACCCGAGTTGATGCGGCCATTAGTTGGTTCCGCAAGAACTCTCTTTGGCCGATGCCGATGGGTCTGGCCTGTTGTGCTATTGAGCTGATGGCAGCTGGGGCAAGTCGGTTTGACATCGCCCGGTTCGGAGCCGAGGTGATGCGGTTTTCACCACGACAATCGGATGTCATGATCGTCGCTGGAACTGTGACTTACAAAATGGCCTTGGCGGTCAAGCGCATTTACGACCAAATGGCTGAGCCTAAATGGGTTATTGCCATGGGCGCTTGCGCCTCAACGGGAGGCATGTACCGCAGTTACGCTGTGCTTCAGGGTGTTGACAATATATTGCCTGTCGATGTCTACGTCGCCGGGTGTCCGCCCAGGCCCGAGGCTTTGTTGGATGCTCTAATGCGGCTCCAGGGCAAAGTCGCCCGGGAACCAGTCCTTTCCACGTTGAAAGTGGCTTAAGCCCGACTTTCAACCAAACCGTGTTACGGCATGACCTCCATTGATCTAGCCAAACAGCTCAAGACCCGGTTTAGCGACCTTATCTCCGAGCCTGTCGAGTTCAGGAAGGAGATAACCCTAAGCCTGAGCGATGCCGAACGGATTGGAGATGTTATGGTCGTTGCCAAAGGCGAATTGGGGTTCGATTACCTGGTGGACATTACCAGTATCGACAATTACGGAGAGGATCCGCGGTTCACGCTGGTTTACCACCTCTACGGGTACGGGCATCATTGTCATTTGCGTCTCAAAGCGAACGTCAGTGAAGAGAAATCCGAGGCGCCGACAGTCACAACCGTGTGGCGAACTGCGAATTGGCACGAGCGTGAGATCTTCGACATGATGGGCATTCGATTTCGCAATCACCCGGACTTGCGGCGCATCCTGATGTGGGAAGGCTACCCTTATTTTCCTCTGCGCAAAGACTTCCCGCTGGCGGGGCGCCCGAGTGAAATGCCCGAGGTGGCTTTTACGTCGACGGCACCGATGGCCGGGGGACCGTTCGTCACAATTGCGGGCGGAAAAGACACAATTTCAAGAGAACCACGAGTGCGTATTCCGGAAACGGACAGTTTGGGAATGAACGCGCGAGTCGAGCGGCGCAAGGACATTCAGAAGTCGCACGGCCGGGCGCACGGTCCCGGCCCTGTCGATAGCCGGACTAAAAATGGCTGAAGTTCGCGATATAGAAATCAAAGAACCGGCGGGCCGGGCGGCTGACGCCGCTCGGATGCTCGCGCATACCGAAACCCTTGCTGGAGCCGAGCAACCGGATTTGCCGGGCGACAAGATGGTCTTGAACATGGGACCGTCACACCCGGCGACGCACGGTGTTTTGCGGATCGTCCTCGAACTGGATGGCGAGATCATCACCAAGGCAATGCCGGATGTGGGTTACCTGCATCGAGGCGATGAAAAAATCGCCGAGAACATGACCTACACCCAGTTTATCCCGTACACCGACCGACTGGATTACCTGGCGCCCTTGGCCAACAACGTCGCATACGTGCTGGCAGTCGAGAAACTGCTGGATATCGACAAGCAGATTCCCGCGCGATGCCAATTCATCCGGGTCATCTGCGCCGAGCTGGCCAGGATTTCCTCGCACCTGCTCGGGCTCGGATCGTTCGCAATGGATGTGGGCGCGTTGACCGTCTTTCTGCATACCTTCACCGAGCGGGAGAAGATCTACAATCTTTGCGAATCGCTGACGGGGGCGCGGTTTACGACCAGCTACACGCGGATCGGGGGCCTATCCAGGGATCTGCCGCCGGGCTGGGTCGAACAGTGCCGCAAGTTCTGCAAGGAAGTCGTGGTCAATCTGGACGAAACGGAGACGTTGCTGACCCGCAATCGTATTTTCGTGGATCGCACGCAGGGGGTCGCAACCATCTCCAAAGAGGACGCGATCGACTACGGGCTGAGCGGCCCGAACCTGCGCGGCAGCGGCGTCATGCATGACCTGCGCAAGGCCGAGCCATACCTGGTCTATGACCAACTGGACTTTGAAGTACCGATCGGATCCAAGGGTGATTGCTACGATCGGTACCTGCTCCGGATCGAGGAAATGCGGCAGAGCGTCCGGATCCTGCATCAATGCCTCGATAAGCTGCCAGGAGGCCCCGTCAATGTTTCGAACACGAAGATTGTGCTGCCCCCCAAGGAACGGGTCCTGACGCGAATGGAGGAATTGATCCATCATTTCATCAATGTGACCCAGGGAATCAATGCGCCACCGGGGGAAGTATATTTTGGACATGAAAATCCAAAGGGCGAACTTGGATTTTACATCGACAGCAAGGGCGGTGGAACACCGTACCGGCTGAAAATCCGGTCACCGTCGTTCGTGAACCTGAGCATCCTGCCGCATGTTCTCCCGGGCCACATGGTGAGTGACGTCGTCGCGATCCTGGGATCATTCGACTTTGTCATGGGAGAATGCGACCGATGAAAGCCCCGGAGGCGACGCAACCCCAAGCGAAGGACGCGATGGAAAGCCCGGTGGCGGGTCACCGGACTGTTTCTCCAACCGAGTTGCCGAGCATCCACGCGATTCCCAACACGTTGCGGGAACAGCCGGATTTCTCAGTGCCCGCGGCGCTCGCAGCCGAATTGGACGAGATCATCACGCATTATCCAAAGAAGCGCAGCGCCTCCCTGATGTTGCTGCATGCGATGCAGGGACGCTTTGGTCACGTGTCGCGCCAGGCCGTCGAGTGGATTGCGGCGAAACTCGAACTGCAGCCCATTAACATCTATGAGTTGGTCACATTCTACCCGATGTTCCAACGGAACCCGGTGGGCAAATACCATCTGCGAGTCTGCCGAACCTTGAGCTGCGCATTGGGCGGCTCCTACGAGCTGCATCATCACTTTTGCGACAAGCTGGGCCTGGACCCGCATGCGCATGGTCCCCAAACCACGGCGGATGGAAAGTTCACCGTCGAATTTGTCGAATGCCTGGCCAGCTGCGGCACGGCCCCGGTGATGATGTGCAACGAATCCTTTTATGAAGGGGTTTCAACACAAGAGGCGGACAAGATCATGGGGGAATGCAAGTGAAGGTGTTCGAATGGCTGCCCGACATGGATTTGAACCATGACAAACAGATCCAGAGTCTGCTGTGCTACCGTTACACCATCGGGCAAACGAGCGCTTCTAAGGTAAGTTTTCCGCAATCAGAGTCAAGGATCGAGCGACGCCATGCCTGCTGAATACCGACTGATTTTGAAGCACGCCGATGAGCCCGGATACACTCCGGACATCGATTGCTACCTGCGCCATGGCGGGTACGAAGCGCTCAAAAAAGGCCTGGCGATCGCGCCGAAAACCCTGCCTGACGGCAAACAACTCAGCGGCCCGGAACAGATCCGGGAGGATGTCCGTCTCTCGGGACTGCGCGGCCGCGGCGGCGCGGGCTTTTCCTGCGGCCTGAAGTGGTCCTTTGTCGACCGGAAGAGCGGCAAACCGATTTACCTGATCTGCAACGCCGACGAATCGGAGCCCGGAACCTTCAAAGACAAACAAATCCTTTACAAGGACCCGCACCAGATGCTCGAGGGAATGATTCTCTCGTGCTACGCCAACGATGTTCACCTGGCCTATATCTATATCCGCGGCGAATTTGTCGAAGGCGCGAGGATCCTGAACCGTGCTTTAGCCGAAGCGCGCTCAAAGGGCTTTCTTGGGAAAAACATTCTCGGCAGCGGGTACGATTTGGAAATTCACGTGCACCGCGGCGCCGGGGCGTACATTTGCGGCGAAGAAACGGGCTTGATCGAATCGCTGGAAGGGAAGCGCGCCTACCCGAGAATTAAACCCCCGTATTTTCCGGCGGTGCTTGGCCTGTACATGTGCCCAACCATCGTCAACAACGTGGAAACGCTGTGCGCGGTTAAACACATTGTGGCGATGGGAGCGCCTGAATACGCAAAACTGGGAGCACCCAACAACACCGGCACCCGGATCGTCAGTATTAGCGGACATGTTAAAAAACCCGGTTACTACGAAGTGGAAGTGGGCAAAGTCACGATCGGCCAACTCATCCACGATCCTGCTTTCGGAGGCGGCTTGCGCGATGGCCGCAAACTGAAAGCGGTCATCCCGGGTGGGTCCTCGGCCAAGGTTTTTAAAGCCGGCGAAAAATTCAAACTCAAGCGCAAGGGGCCGGACGGAAAAGATGCCGAACAGGAATTCGACATGCTGGATTTGCCTTACGACTTCGATTCCTTGATTGCCGCCGGGAGCATGTCCGGGTCGGGCGCCATTATCGTCATGGACGACTCGACGGATATCGTGAAAGCGCTCGCCAATCTGAGCGAATTTTACGCTCACGAAAGCTGCGGGCAATGCACGCCCTGCCGCGAGGGCTCGCTTTGGATGTCCAAGGCCCTTAACAGGATGACCAGCGGCAAGGGACGCAAGATCGACGCCGACTACCTGGTGCGTATCGCCGATAATATTCCCGGCGGCCGCACGATCTGCGCCTTTGGCGAGGCCTGCTCATGGCCGGTGCAGAGCTTCGTGGCCAAGTTCAAAGACGAATTCGTGGCGCGTGGGATCGCGGACGAAGAACGGCTTGCGGCCGCTGAGAAGAACGAATCGAAGACCGCCGCTGACGCACACCTGAGTGTCGCAGCACATTGAAGCAGATGAGCGCTCCCGTCCAAACCAGCCCCGAAATCAAGCCCGCTGTGCCTGTGGTCGACAAGATCAAAGTCAAGGTGGACGGCAAGGAAGTGGAGGTGCCGAAGACCACACCCGACCCGCTGAGCGGCAAGCCGCTGCCCACGACAATGATCCAGGCGTGCAACGTGGCGCACGTGGACGTGCCCCATTACTGCTATCATCCGAAGCTGCCCGTCGCCGGAAATTGTCGCATGTGCCTTGTGGAATTCGGCATCCCGGCGGTTGGACCGGATCGCAAACCAATTCTCAATCCCGACGGCACGCCCAAGATCTCGAAGTCACCGCGGCCGGCCATCGCCTGCGCCACCCCCGTGTCGCCGGGCATGGAAATTTATACCACTACACCCGCCGTCAAACAGATGCGCGAGGGTGTTCTCGAGTTTCTGCTGATTAATCACCCGCTCGACTGCCCGATCTGCGACCAGGCCGGCGAATGCAAGCTGCAGGAATACTCTGTCGATTACGGCAGGTCCGAGAGCCGCTTTGCGGAACCGAAGGTTCACAAACCCAAACGCGTCGATTTGGGACCCCGCATTGTTCTGGATGACGAACGATGCATCCTTTGCACCCGCTGCATCCGGTTCACCAAAGATATCGCCGGCGACGATGCCCTGGGCATTGTCAATCGCGGCAGCTACAACACCCTCAGCGCTTATCCCGGGCGCCAGTTCGACAACAATTACACTCTGAACACCGTCGATATCTGCCCGGTCGGCGCGTTGACCTCGAAAGATTTCCGGTTTCAGATGCGCGTGTGGTTTTTGAAAGAAACCAAAAGCCTCTGCACGAGCTGCGGCACCGGTTGCAACACAATCATCAGTTCGCGCGAAGAAAAGGTTTATCGGTACGAACCCCGCGAGAACGACGCGGTTAATTCTTCGTGGATGTGCGACTATGGCCGGCTGAATTACAAGTGGATAGGCCGCCCCTACAGGCTGGTGCAACCGCAAGGGCCGGGCTCAGCTCCGTTAAGTTGGCCTGCGGCTCTCAAGGAAGTCAGTGAGCGGCTCAAGCGTGCTCCGAAAGGAAGCAGCGCGGTCATTGGTTCCGCCAGGCAGACAAATGAAGAGCTTTTTCTCATCGGCAAGCTCGCGGCCAGTTTGAGCGCGCTGACTGATTCCATACCGCGGGTGGGTGAGGGTGACAAGCTGTTGCTCAACGCGGACCGGAATCCCAACAGCAATGGCGCCCGACTGATGGGCGTGGCCGCAAATCCAGCCGGCTCCAATCTGCCAAAAATTGCCGAGGCCATACGCTCGGGGCAGGTTAAAACTTTGATTGTGTTCGGCGAGGATGTCACCAAATTCGGCATTGGCGCCGATTTGTTGAGCAAGCTGGAAACGCTGATCGTAAGCGACATCCTCCCCAACGCAACTACGCAGGCGGCGCACTTTCTCTTGCCCGGGTGCGCGCACGCCGAAAAGCGGGGCACCTTTACCAATGTCAAGGGCCGTGTCCAAAAGTTCATGAAGGCGATTGAGGCCCCAGGTCAGGCACGTCCTGAATGGGAATTCCTGCACGAACTGGTGTTCAACGCGACCGGCCAGAACGGCTATCGAAGCATCGAGGGCCTCTTCAACCAAATGACGGCAGAGATCCCGGCGTTCCAGGGACTTTCCTGGGGCGGGCTGGGCGACACAGGAGCGACCATCCCCCTATGAGCGCACTGGCCGCATTGAGCCCATCGGCAGAGTTTGCGCTCTTCAGCGCGCTCAAAATCATCGTGGTCTTCTCGGTCCTGATGTTTATTGTCGCATACGCCGTCTGGGTTGAGCGGAAAGTGTCCGCGTCGATCCAGGACCGTCTCGGGCCGAACCGGGTAGGGCCGTTCGGGCTGCTCCAACCGGCCGCCGACGCAATCAAGGCTTTCCTGAAAGAGGACTTCACTCCGGCCCATGTTCGGAAGGCCTATTTTTGGCTGGCTCCGGCCATAGTCATGATCCCAAGCCTGCTGACGGTGGCGATTATCCCGTTCGGTTCGAGATTAGGCACTCAGAAAATGGTGATTGCCGATTTGAACGTGGGGATTCTCTACACGTTTGGGATCGTTTCTCTTGGGGTTTATGGAATCGTGCTGGCGGGGTACGCGGCCAATTCGAAATATCCATTCCTGGGCGGCATCCGTTCCAGCGCGCAGATGATTTCATACGAGATTTCAATGGGCCTGTCGTTAATTCCAGTCTTCCTGATTGTCGGCAGCCTGAACCTGGGCGATGTCGTTCAATATCAATCGGGCGGGGCCTGGATGATTTTCAAGCAACCGCTTGCCTGTGCGATATTCCTGGGGGCCATGTTTGCCGAAACCAACCGTTTGCCGTTTGACTTGCCGGAATCGGAGCAGGAATTGGCCGGGGGCTACAACGTCGAATATAGCTCCATAAAGTTTGCGCTGTTCTTCATGGGGGAATACGCTGCGATGACGGCGGCCTCAGCGATGCTGGTAACGCTGTTCCTCGGCGGTTGGACCCTGCCGATTGCGGGACTGGATCACCCGGCGGAGACGAAGCTGATCGGCGCGCTGCACATCGGGATCTTCCTGGCAAAAACGCTGTTTGTGGAGTTCATGATTATCTGGGTCCGGTGGATGTGGCCGCGTTTCCGGTACGACCAACTCATGGACCTGGGCTGGAGACGATTCATCCCTGTCGCCCTGGCCAATATCCTGGTGACCGGCCTGGTCCTGTTGTGGATGGCACAATGATTGTCAGTCGTAAAAAATTGAATTTTTGGGAGCGCCTGTATCTGCCGGCGATTATCGGCGGGTTCAAGGTGAGTTTGCGTCATTTCTTCAAAAAGAAAGTGACGATGCAATACCCGGAAGAGCGCTGGGTGGTTCCGGAAGGCTATCGTGGGGCGCCCTATCTGGTCAAAGACCAGGAGGGGCGAACCAAATGCGTTTCGTGCCAGCTTTGCGAGTTTGTTTGCCCGCCAAAAGCGATCCGAATTACGCCTCCAGGTCCGGGTGGCGCGCCGGAGGCCGGCAATGTGGAAAAGGCGCCGCGCGAATTCGAGATCAACATGCTCCGGTGCATCTTCTGCGGTTTTTGCCAGGAGGTTTGCCCCGAAGAGGCAATTTTTCTCCTTAAAGACTATTCGCTCACCGGCTCGACGAGGCAGGAATTAATTTACGATAAAGAAAAGCTGCTGGCCCTGGGCGGCGTTCACCAGGACCAGATCCAAAAGTGGAAGAAGAAAGCCAACGAGGCGTTGGCGCAGGGCATGGCGCCCTGACTTGCAAATTGTGGCCCCTCAAGGGCGAGGTTCCGGCATTCGCGCCGTTGAAACCGAAGGGTAGAATGACTGACTGTGGCACAATTACCTGACATTTTGTTCTATGTGTTCGGATTCCTGACACTGGCATGCGGCTTCCTGGTCGTGCTGAATCCATTCAGCACCAACCCGGTGACCAGCGCCATGTTTCTGGTCCTGACCATCGCATCCCTTGCGGGTCTGTTCGTTTTGCTCCACGCCTTCTTCCTGGCAGCTGTTCAAATCCTGGTTTACGCCGGCGCAGTCATGGTGCTTTTCCTTTTCGTGATTATGCTGCTGGATTTGCCTGCGGAGGAAAAACGAAAGGTCCGCACCGCCTGGGTAATTCTGGGGGTGATCTCCGTAGGCGGTATCGTTGCAATTTCACTGCGCGCCCTGGCGCAATCCGCGCCCGTAAGCGAACAAACTCCAGCGCTCGAAGGCAGCACGATTCCCCTTGGCAGGCTTTTGTTTACGCAGTACCTGCTGCCGTTTGAAATTATTTCCTTGTTGCTGCTGGTGGCCATGGTGGGGGTGATTTTGCTGAGCAAAAAGGACCTTAAATGACCGTGGGAATTGAACATTACATCACCGTCAGTATCCTGCTGTTCAGCCTTGGATTGCTGGGTGTTATCGTCCGCCGGAATCTCCTGGTTATCTACATGGGCCTGGAGTTGATGCTCAACGCGGCAAACCTGGCGCTGGTGGCGTTCTCTCGATTCAACAACGACCTGGACGGCCAGGTGTTTGTCTTTTTCATCATTACCGTGGCCGCCGCAGAAGTAGCCGTCGGCCTGGCCCTCATCGTGGCGCTTTACCGCAAACGCCGCACCGCCCACGTCGAGGACCTCACCTTAATGAAACTCTGATCCAAGATGAGTATCGCCCTCATACCGTGGGTCGTCCTGTTTTTGCCGCTGGCGGCAGCGGTCCTGATTACTCTGTTCACGGGTAAAAATCGGGAATTAAGCGCGGGCCTTTCGATTTTTGCGGTCGTGGCGGGCTTTGGGCTCGCGCTCCTGTTGACCGGGGTGAATCATTGGCAGACCTCGATCGAGACAACTACCGATTGGCTTTCGGTCGGCGACTTGAATGTCGAGTTCGGGTTGAGAATCGATTCGCTCAGCACGCTCATGCTGCTGATCGTGACCGGAGTGGCCAGTGTCATTCATGTGTATTCCTGGGGCTATATGAAGGGGGACGCCGGGTTCTCGCGTTTCTTTGCCTGCTTGAGTCTTTTTACCTTTTCAATGCTGGGCATTGTCCTGGCAAACAACTTCATCCAGTTATTCATTTTTTGGGAACTGGTCGGCGTTTCGAGTTACCTCCTGATTGGATTTTGGTACCAGCGCGCCCCAGCGGCTGATGCCGGCAAGAAGGCCTTTCTGACCAACCGTATCGGAGACTTCGGTTTTCTGCTCGGCATCCTGACGGTTTGGGTGAACCTCGGATCGCTCAATTTTGGAGTACTCGCTCAGAAACTGGGCGCCGACCCGCAAGCGCTGGGCGCAACGGCAACCATCGCCGCGCTTTTAATCTTCTGCGGGGCGGTTGGCAAAAGTGCACAATTTCCATTGCATGTATGGCTTCCCGACGCGATGGAAGGTCCTACCCCGGTCAGCGCGCTGATCCATGCGGCGACCATGGTGGCCGCCGGCGTTTACATGCTGTGCCGGGTGTTCTTCCTGCTGAACACCACAGCGTTGAGCGTGATTGCCTGGGTCGGCGGCCTTACGGCTTTGTTGGCCGCTTTGATCGCCGTTCAGCAAAATGACATTAAACGCATTCTGGCCTATTCAACGCTTTCCCAGCTTGGATACATGGTTATGGGCGTTGGCTTGTACGCGCCCGGCCCAGCCATGTTCCACCTGACAACTCATGCCTTTTTCAAGGCATTGCTGTTCCTGGGCGCCGGCTCGGTCATCCTGGCTCTCCATCATGAGCAGGATATCTGGAAAATGGGCGGCTTGCGTCATCGCATGCCGGTGACGTATTGGACATTTTTGGTTGGCACACTCGCCCTGGCAGGCGTGTTGCCCTTGAGCGGCTTTTACAGCAAAGACGCCCTGCTGGGCGCCGCCATGGAACAACACGCGTACGGGTTGTTCATTCTCGGAGTCATCGTTGCCGTCCTGACGAGCTTTTACATGTTCCGCCTGGTTTTCGTCGTGTTCGGCGCTCAAAAGCGGTCCGAGACTGCCGGCCATGCGCACGAATCTCCGCCGGTCATTGTAATCCCGCTGCGCATCCTGGCGGTATTCAGCATCATTGGCGGCGTCATCGGCGTGGAAAATGTCCTGGCGGCGCACTTCGGTTCGACGCGCACGCTTGGCCTGGTCGGCCAGGTGATCGCGCCTTTTGCGGACGCTCCCATCGCCGCTTCGCTGGGATTGCTCGCAGCGGGGGTGGGCTTCTTTGGAGCGTATTCCCTTTACCGGGGTGCCCAGTCAGATCCGCTGCCGGGCAGGTTGAGCGTGATGGCCCGCTGGATGCGGGACAGGTTTTACTTTGATGAATTGTATGAGGCAACTGTGATCCGGTTGCATGATTTCCTGGCTGCCATCGCCGCCTGGATTGATCGTTGGATCATCGCGGGTGCCGCTGTCAGGGGAGTGCACGGCACTACCGAAATCGTCGGCCGGCTCCTGCGCGAAGTCCAGACCGGGAACATCCAAACCTATGCGTTCCTGTTCGCCCTGGGCGTGGCGCTGGTCCTGTTGTTCATGCTGAAATGAGCACGTTAACTTACATTGTGGGTTGGCCGCTTTTGGGCGCTCTCGTGCTCGCGTTTGTGCCTCGCACGTTTCGAGTTGTTATCAGGGCGGTGGCCCTCGCCGCCACGTTTGTCACAGCGGTTCTGGCCCTCAAGGTTTTTGTTCATTTCGCGGGAGCACCAGTCAGCCCCGCCGGGTTCAGGTTCGAACAGCAGTCCAACTGGATCCCCGCGATTGCCATTTCTTACCACGTCGGGGTTGACGGGTTGAATGTCGGGCTGGTCCTGATGGGGGCAGTGGTGGCATTCGCCGCCGCGTGCGCGTCCTGGGAAATCAAGGATCGCCACAAGGAGTTTTATATTCTCCTGCTGCTCATGACGGGAGGAATCCTCGGAGCATTCGCCTCGCTTGATTTGTTCCTGTTCTATTTCTTTCACGAATTGGCCCTTGTGCCCACGTTCATCATGATTGGTGTTTGGGGGCGGGGATTGCAAAAGAACTACGCCACGTTCCAGATAACGCTGTATCTGAGCCTGGGCGCGCTCATCGCTCTGGCCGGCTTGATACTCCTCTACATTCAATCCGGGGCAAACACGTTTGATATCCCGGCACTGACTTCGTACCTGCGGCAAACTCCAATGGCGTCTCGATCGCAGCAACTGATTTTTCCATTGCTCCTTTTCGGCTTTGGGATCCTGGTTTCGCTGTGGCCCTTTCATACGTGGGCGCCGCTGGGATACGGATCGGCGCCGACGCCCACCGCCATGTTGCATGCCGGCGTGATCAAGAAATTTGGATTGTACGGCTTGATTCGGGTGGCGCTTCCGATGTTGCCGGGAGCGGCGCAGGATTGGGCGGCCACACTGTCGTGGCTTGCGCTTGGCAACCTGTTGTACTGCGGCTGGGTGGCAATGCGCCAAAAAGATTTCAATTGGCTGCTCGGATATTCGAGTGTGTCCCACATGGGCTTTGTTTTTCTTGGGATCGCCACGCTCAATATCGTGGGAGTCACCGGCGCGGTCCTTGTAATGGTGGCGCATGGATTTCTGGCGGCGCTGACCTTCGGGCTTGCGGGGTATATCTATCAGCAAACCGGCACGCTCGAATTGGAAAATCTGGGGGGCTTGTTGCGCAGACTTCCTTTTATCGGCACCGCCCTGGTCATGGCGGCCTTCGCCGGTTGCGGCTTGCCGGGTTTCGCAAATTTCGCCGGCGAGGTCACCGTACTGTTCGGCGCGTGGAAAGCGTTTCGCCTTCCCACGATCTGCGCGGCCTGGGCGGCGCTGATCGTCGGGGCCGTTTACATGCTGCGCGCCATTCGCTCACTCCTCCAGGGCCCCCTCCCGGATAAATGGTCCGAGGTGACCGACACGCCGGGCCTGTGGCGTAAATTGCCGTTTGCCGTGCTCCTGGCGTGCTTGATTGCTTTCGGATTTTTTCCGAGGCTGCTCACCGACAAGATTCAGCCGGACGCCGGACGCGTGGTCCAGGCTGTCAAAACGGACCGCACGGTGGTTCAATCCTCGCCGGACGGACAACCGCCATCGGGGTTGGCGCGCAACTGATTATTGCCAGGCATCTCATGAACGTTTCCCTGCTCAATCATGAATGGTTCGTTATCGCCCTGGCCCTGGTGATTCTCCTGCTGGATCTGTGGCTGCCCGCGAAGGCCAAACCCCGGCTCGGGCACGTTGCGGCCCTGGGCATCGTTCTCATCCTGGTTTACAGCGTCTTTTGGGTTAAAGCTCAACCCGGGCAAACGCTATATGCTTTCGGGCAAATGTACGCGTTGGATCCGCTGGCTTTATTTTTCAAACGATTCTTCCTGGTGGCTACCCTGGTCGTGCTGGTGATGTCGGTCGAGTTTGCCGGATCCCTGGAATCAGGTGTTGCCGAATACTATGCCCTGGTGCTGTTCGCATTGGCAGGAATGTTATTCGCCGCATCCGCCAACCATTTCGCACTCCTGTTTGTGTCCCTGGAGTTGATCACAGTCACTTTCTACATCCTGACAAGCTTCCAAAGAGCCCGCCTGACATCTCTCGAAGCCGGGGTGAAGTACCTGGTCATTGGAGGCCTTTCCACAGGATTCACGGTGTTCGGAATCGCGCTGGTATATGGGATTTCACGGAAACTGGACTTCGGCGGTCTTGCGACCGCATCCGCGCAACTCACCGGCAACAAGCTTTTCCTCCTGGGGCTCCTGCTGGTCATGGTGGGCCTGGGTTTCAAGATTGCCGCGTTCCCCTTCCAGATTTGGGCTCCCGACGTTTACCAGGGTGCGCCCTCGCCTACGACGGCGTTTCTGGCGGTTGGTTCCAAAGCCGCAGGCTTTGCGTTGCTGTTGCGTGTGCTCTTTATTGCGGTGCCCGCGGTAACGTTGCACTGGTCCAAACTGCTCATTATGGTTTCGGCTGTAACGATTCTGTATGGAAATGTATGTGCATTGCCGCAGCGCAACCTCAAACGGCTATTCGGCTATTCCAGCATAGCTCATGCGGGTTACATGCTGCTCGGAGTGGCAGCGCTCAGCGCCACAGGACAATCCGCAGTGCTTTTTTACCTGACCGGCTATCTCTTTACCGTCCTGGGCGCCTTTACGGTCATTTGCCTTGTCATGACCCAGGTTGAAGGCGAGGACATCACCGCGTTGGGCGGGCTCTATCAGCGGGCGCCCCTGCTTGCGGTAACGATGACCCTTGCCATGGTGTCACTCGGCGGCATTCCACCACTGGCGGGATTCTTTGGCAAATTTCTGTTGTTTAAAGCGGCGCTCGCACGAGGCGCTTCCGAACCGGCCTATTACTGGCTGGTTCTCATTGCCATTTTCGGTGTGATAATTTCGCTCTATTACTACTTTGGAGTCATCCGGGCCATCTTCTGGGGCAAAGAACCGCAGCTCACTCCTATTCGCGCGTCGACTCCCGTAACGATCAGTTTATACGCCTGCGCCTTGGGCATGCTCCTGCTGGGCATCTTTCCAAACTGGCTGCTGAATGCGGCCTCCGACGCCGTAAAGGGGCTCGGATGAACTGTGCCGTCGCAACGTCTCGCCTTTTCAGACACTCCCGAACCGACGCCGACCCGGCACGCTTACCACCCTTAAGTAACGCCAACGACTATGAAATCCAAGCGTAGCCAGGTCGCCGAACTGGAAGCCGAATTGTTTCGTCTCAATGCTATGCTGCGTCGACGCCGCGCTCAAATCGCGCAACTCGAAGCCTGCCCCAATAAAGATTGCGAATGTCGGAAAGTGTGGAAAGAGGTGGTTGACCAGAAACTCGCCGACCAGGTGGGCAAGGTCAGAAAAAAAGTCCGGGCGCGTCCGCGCAAGAAGCCCGCTGCCCGCCGCGGCCCCGTTTAAGGCCAGATCGCTGCGGATCTTTTTTTCCTCTGAAGGTTAGAAAGTCAGGACTGTGCCCAAACGCACGTTGCCGCCGGGACGGCGCGCCTTGTTTAGAGCCGTTAACCGGAGCGTCAGGCCATGAGCTGGCGCAAACGTTTGAGGTGTTGTGCCAAAGACTTTTTTGAATTCGCGGCAAAAGTGCGCATCGGTTGCGAAATTGAGTTCTGCCGCAGCTGCTTTGCTCGAATAGCCCTGGGCAATCAGTTG
>DATGLT010000428.1:0-12233 GCA_035294005.1 Verrucomicrobiia bacterium | reverse complement strand
ATCATTTTGAGCGCCTCCACCACGCGCCTGCTCATCATGCTGAAATCACCGCTATCGAGAGGCATGGTGATCGGCGTCAACGCAGCCAGCACGCGGTAAAATGTCCAATACAACACCCGGAGCACCAAATGCTCCTTGCGGTCGCGCCGAACCGCATACACGACGTCGTAACCTTCCGCCAGCTTGTTGAGAAATGCGGGAAGGATCTCCGGCGGGTCTTGCAGGTCGCCGTCCAACACAGCCACGGCCTCCCCGCGCGACAGGTCAAGACCAGCGCAAACAGCCAGTTGGTGCCCGAAATTCCGGCTCAGATGGACCCCGGTGAACCGTGGATCCCGTTTGCAGAGTTCGCTGATCCGCTGTCCCGTTGTGTCCGTGCTCCCGTCGTTAACCAGCAAGACCTCGGTCGACGCGGGCAATAAATCCAAGACCTTGCCTAGCCGTGACTCCAATTGGTCGAACACAGCCGCCTCGTTGTAGAGTGGGATGACCAGGGAAACAGCTTTGGGCGACGCGATACTCTGGCCGGGAGACAGGTTCACATTCTTGGAGATCAAAATATCAAGAGCCACGGGCACCGTCGACAGCCAAGTTGTCGGCCGCGCACGCGGGCTGTTGTGGGTCAATTGGGCAATTCGCCGCGAGCAATGCTCGGCCTTCAGAGTCTGAACACGGGAGGATCTCCTCGTCCCAAGGAACCTTTGCACTTAAGCCTCATGCGCGACCCCGTTCCGTTCCCGAACACGTGGATTCTCAGTTCACTGCGAGACCAAGGTCGCCGGGAGACGCGGTTTCATTCGCAACTGATCTTGATTTCAAAATTGCCAATTGCTGTTCCAAAGCCTTTCGATCAATGACCACCACACGATCATTTTCTGCGTTTTCCACACTGGGACTACGACGTCGCTCCCCTTGCAGGACCATCTTCACTGATGGGAGATCCTTTATTCCTTCGATTAAATCCTCCGGCGAAACCAAAGGCAATTCCATGGCCCGGGCAAAAAGATCACAGTAAGGCACTCCTAAACTCTTCTCTCCTTTGAGCAAATCCTCAATCACGCGTTCCATCGCCATCGCGATATACTGATTTCGCAACTCGTAAACGATTTTCGTCTTCAACGCAGGTGCGGCACTCATATCGAACTCACCTTGGCATTTTCGCCCGAAGATAGTCGCAAACCTTACCTTGTTTTGAATCCGTGTCGCTACCTGCTCCGCCTTCTTAAAAACCTCGATGCCTCTTGGATGATTGGTGCCAAACACCAAAAAATACCTGATGGCCTCCTCATTCGGCTCAAGTATTGCCGCCGCAGACACATATTTGAATCCGCACAGCAGTTTCAGACTAAGACAGTATTCCTGCAACATCACGCTCAGTTTTCGGTGTTTCGCGGTATTCCTAAGAACCTGCATTGCCTCAACCCGCCCAAATAGTGCGTCGTAGCTATCCTTGCGATCGTTTTGCTCAAGAAACCGAACGGCATGCCTTGCCATCAAATTGATCAGAACTTCGCAACTTCTCGCGTTCAAGAACCGGGCCAAGACCGGCATGGGAATGTCCTTCCACCCTTTCGGATCGAGAAACACAAATCTGAAAGTTTTGCCTCGACTCCTGGAAATCAGATGGGTTATCTCGTTTAGACGTTCGGTGAAACAGCCACCAATAGCGTGGACGTCGAATCCGGGAGTTGTGTGGCGTTGGGCGAAGCTCTGAAGCTTATGCAGAGCACTCTTTCTACGTTCCACCAAAATCGATCGGACCCTTATTTTTCGTCCCCTTGCATGCTCCAAACCCGACTGCATCTTCTTCAGGGCGTTGATCGCAACGGAAAACGACGAGTCGCTCAGGTCGGCGTCTGCCACCCTCCACGGACCTGCAAACCCATCAATGAAGACCAGATCGTCCCACGCTGAACCGATCTTGTAGCCCCAATCAGGCAGATAGTTCTCAAGCAAACAGTGTTTGATATAAGCTTGCTCCCGGCCCGTATAAGCAGCGAGATCGACGTTAGGCATACACGCTTTGAGAAGTGATTGGCACGTCATCCCACGTAGTGCCGTCAAGGATTCGGCCCGCTTCCTTTTTGCCTAATCGCGCCATGTTGATCGGACGACCATCTTTGAAATTCAGGAGATGCGCGTACACCCCATTTCCTGCCAGTTCGATCGGAACCCAGTGGCCCCACTGCTTGAAGTGAAAGAAAATGCGTGCTGCCTTACATTGATCCCGCAGGCTTGTAACCCAATCGGGGTGCATTGGCCGAGCGTGGTGCCCGCTCTCACCACCGGCGATCACCCAATTGATCGGATAAAGTTTGCTTCGACTTGCCCACTTAGTCAGATCAATAGGGCCAAGCAGGGGTTCACAGGACAAAAACCTCACTTTTGCGCCGTGTTGAAGCAGTAGTGGCAGGCGCTTTTCGGCCCAAAACTGGTTTTCTACGGTTGTGCCAAGCCAAACATTCTCTGGCCACTGGTTTTGCCAGGGCACCATGGTCCCGATGTTCTGGGGCCGTTTCGTAAGCAATAGCCAATCAAGCCATGGTGTCTGCCCAATCAATGCCCAAAGCCTGCTGCGTGACTCCGTCAACTCTGCACGCCGTTCAAATACATCGGCCATGCTCGCGCAGAAGACACGCTTGCGTTGGCCTTCTGAAGCAGCTTCTTCGTTCCACACGAGAGGGTCCTTCCAGTGTTTGTCCGAAAAGAAGCGACGTGGAGAACCGACACCCCATATCTGGTGGCCCATTCGTTTCGCCCATTGCTCTGCATAGCAATTATTGCATGCTGGTGAAACCTTGGTGCAACCCCACCATGGATTGAATGTATGGTGGGTCCATTCAATGTGTGAGTTTTTCGCCATAAAGACCTCTCCAGCATGTTGGAGGGATTATCCTTCCTACCGCAAGCCTGTTCTTGTCTGTTTGTGTAGTTCTGCTCATGCCGTATCTTCCCACAGCCACTTGGACAAATACTGTCCAAGCTAAATGAAGCGGAGATTCCGTCTGTTGATGAACGCGTGCCGGGCAGCCAGCGAGCAGCATCTGGCGCTGAACTCAAGCTTGCCTTGGTTAGCCAAAAAATCTGCATTTACCTGCCACCCAGTCCGGCTTCGCTCATTTTCCTTTGAGCGGTCGCAATATCGTACGCGACCCGGCGCAACTCGATCGTGCCGTCCTCCATATCGTAAACCACGTAAGCCGCGCGAGGATTATTGTCGCGGGGTTGGCCAACGGCTCCAGGATTCACGAAATAGCGTTTATCGGGCTCTATTTTGAATTTCGTATACGTCCCGCCTCGGACAACGCTGTCCTTCACAAACGCGACCGGGAGGTGTGTGTGCCCGAAAAAACACAAAGGCGTATTCTGTCGGGTCAAACTCGAAACTGCCCCCAATCTGTCGAACACGTATCCCCAGCGTTCCGGGGATTCAAGTGTCGCGTGGACCATTGTAAAGTTCTCAATCGTGCGCACATAAGGCAGGTTGCGCAGCCACTTCCGATCCTCTTCGTTGAGTTGCCTACGAGTCCATTCCACCGCTCGGGCGGCTTTCGGATTGAAGTGATCCAGGGCTAGATCGTCAGCGCAGTATTCGTCATGATTGCCTTTAACGCAGGGAGCTTTCATGCCGCGCACAATTTCGAGGCACGCTTTCGGGTCGGCGCAATACCCAACAAAATCGCCTAGGAAAGCATAGTGGGTGCATTGTTGTTCCCTGGCATCAAGCAGAACCGCCTGGAAAGCTTCCAGGTTTGCATGAATATCGGCTAGGATTCCGAATTTCATGGGGCTTCGGCCGTCGTCTTCTCCTCTTCTTGCCGTGCCCCCTTTATCCTGAAAAGCCCAACATAGGAAAAGACGTGCTTTACGTCCTTCCAAGCGTCGCCATCCAACCCAGTGAGACTTCGTGAATTCATTCCTTCGCAGACTCCCGGCGGAACACTTCCACTTCGGCTGCGTTTGCCGGAGCGGGCCAGACGGCATCTTTGCGGTTCCAAATCACTCTCGAAATGGTTTTGTCTGAACTCAAAGTTGCGTTGCCGCCGTCGTCCGTTCCATCTTCACCCACCGAATACAGGGCAAATCCTCCGTCTTGCTGACGCCGAAACCTAAGAGCCTCCCCGTTCATGTAATCCACAGGTACCGAGGCAAGCCATTCCGGCACGAGCGCATCAAGCGATTCCGGCACACTCCCGTGACGACCTGCATAGCGCTTGATTGCAATCGCAGCGAGGACCATCGAACGCTCGGTCTCCGCCCTCATCGCTCGGTTGAGAGCTCGGGAAAGTGAACCGACCGACATTTCGCTAAAATACCTCAACCGGTCGTAGACTCCATGGTTTTGGAACCTCACTACCAGCCTATCCTCGAGCGGTTGCAGCTTCTGAAACGATTTTTGCCGTGAGGCGTCCCGTCCCAGGGCGATCAACCCTTCCAGATAATGCAAGTAGTGTAATTGGTCCTGATCCAGCCAGGCAAAACGCCACACGCGGCAAAACAGCTCCTTCTTGAAGAAATCCACCATTGCATTACCGCCCGGCAGCTCCCTTACAACTCGTTCCCAGGAGGCCTTCTCTTCATCAGGCAGATTTTCACTGGTCCAGAAAAGAAGAGAGGCGGTTTGCTGGTTGGAATGGCGCATCAGGTCATAAGAACTCTGAGCGAAGACGCGCTCCCCTTCAAGGGCACGGACCATCGGTTCGGCGAAATGCTGAGCTTCCCAAGCACGCTGCAGTTGCGCCAGATCGTCATCCGTCCACCCGTCGGCTTGCAGGGCTTCCCAGACGTCGCGGAAGGCAACAGCGGCAATCGCCTCGCGGACGAGCTCGCTAATCACGATGCCATCCGGCGCAAGCAGTCGAGGTAGCTCAATTTCCGTAACCAGGTCCCGAAGCGTCTCGCGGGTCCGCCCCTCGTGCAAACCGAGCGCAATCCGTGGGCCGAACCATTGAGTCAAAGTCTTTGGCACTGGCAGGTGCGGAAAGCGCGCCAGCGGACCAAGTGTGGGGTCAAATTCACAATTCAGCACCGGCTTCGTCATTGCCGCCTCAATTCGATTGAGAGTAGCGGCATTGGTCGCCAAGTCTGCTGCCAGCGAATCCCAATGATTGGTAACTTTGTCCTCCACCCATTGGTCTTCACGGAACCCAACAATGGCGTGACCCAAAGGCGTCAATCTCATTCGTGGGGGGAAGGTCTTGGGAAGGATCTGGCCGGGTTTCAGTTCCTTTGCTGCCACAAGGATTTCTGGCGCGCCATTTTCACCTGCCGGGATTGGTAGAAGGAACTCGCGCGCGTTCATCTTTTCGCCCTGCGCCCTAAGCGTGTGCACGTAATGAGCCAGTGCGATATGGCCTCGGAGGTGCTCGATTACCAGAAACCCCAACAAAACGAGAGGCGGTAACGCAAGCGCCATTAAAAGCTTTCGAGTCCACGTCCGAGGACGCGATCTGTCAGCGTTCTTCATATCCATACACTTTGCGGGCCACTGCCGACTCGCTGCCAATTTTAGTGACGCAACATTTCTGCCTCAAGCGTAAGCAAGTAGCTGCCCAAATGTCTCGCAGATAGAAGCCCCATGTTGATGATTAGCCCCTTTCCGTTTGGGAACGGGCGATGAGCACGCGCTCAAATCGCTCCAATGAGGCTGTTTGTTTATAATCGCCTGTACCGCCTACCGGTCTTAACCTTTGGTGGCAGCTATGCAGTTCGAATACCGGGCAGAACGCAATAGATGTGCGGATCCAACGTTTTCGCTGACCTGGGCGGTTCGCTGGCAGGCAATGCAGCCCAGGTAGGGTAAAAACCATGGGAACCTCGCTATGAGCAGCAGAATCTGGGAGTGGCTTAAGAAGGAAATCAAGCCGCTCAGGAAGCGGGCCACCCCTTCTCCATTTGCGAGGAAAATCGGCAGGGTGTTTCAAATTGTCACTCTGCTCGGCCTATGCACCGTCGTCGTATGGCGCGTTTACCTTTATCTCGATATCAATAGCAGGTTTTCTCAAATCCGGGCGGCGGGGTTTCCTGCTTCGGGAGCGGAACTCAACTTGTGGCGCCACGCCGTGCCGGAAGCTGATAACGGAGCACTGGTGTTAACCCAGGCGTTCGCTCTTCGATGGACTTTCCATGACGGCCGCTCCAATGAGGTCATGCGGATTAAGGTTCTTGGGCGTACGAATGATTGGTCCCCAGCGATGTGGGAGCTTGTCGAAGCATATGTTCAAAGCAACTCATTAGCGGTCGCAAAGGTCCAAGAGGCCCTGCAGCTTTCCCAATTTCGCTTTCCCGTGGACTTTTCATACGGACCCGACATCGAGTTGCCGCACCTGGGGAATCTGAAGGAGCTCGCGCGCATGGCCGCATTCCAAACGGCGCTCGATGTTCACGGAGGCTCTCGCGAAGAATGGCCAAAACACGTAGAGGTCCAGCTGGAGCTCGCAGGTACGCTCGACGATGAACCGATTCTCATTTCGCACCTTGTTCGCAACGCGATCGTTCGCATGGCGGTCCAAGCGACGGAGCGAAGCTTAAATCGGGTCACCCCCAACGACGATGCGTGCAAACGACTCCAGTCGGCATTCGCCCATGTTGGTGAAACAAACCTGTTACCGGCGGCGCTGGTGGGCGAGCGTGCGATGATGATTCCTGCCTTCCGATTGAGCTGGAAGGAAATCCAAAGCTCCAGCCAGCGAGACGAGCCCGCAAGCCAATCCCGAACGCCCCATCGGTATTCGGGCAAGCCCGCAACCTTCCTTTGGTTTACCGGGTTCTTCGAGCGAGACTTGGATTTCTTTCTCGCGACGATGGAGAAATGCATTTCGCTGGCCCGTATGCCGTTTCCGGAACGGTTGGACCTGACTAACTATTTTGAGACGGCCTGCACGACTGCGCAAAAGAGGGCCTATTTTCTCTCGGAGATGCTCCTTCCATCACTCTCAAGGGTTGTCGTGCGCGACGCTTCGAACCAGGCCCTCGTTGAACTTGCCACCTGCGCCCTGGCCGTGGAACGCTTTCGCCTCGCTGAGGGCCGCCTGCCAACCAGCTTGAAGGAACTCACGCCGAGGTTTCTCGACGCCGTGCCAATAGATCCCTTTGACGGGAATCCCGTTCGCTATCGACGTCTCTCTAGCGGGTATGTGATTTACAGCGTCGACAGTGATGGTCACGACGACGGTGGCCTTGAACCACCGGAGCGCAAGAAGGCCACCGACAAGGACTCTTACGATATCACCTTCATCGTTGAGCGTTGATGCGGATCATTTTCCCCATTTTTGAGCGCAATCGTATTAACCCCCGGAGGTCGTTCGTCTGATGCCTGCAAAATTTGTAAAATGACAAAGCAGTCACGAATTCTGTTGGCGCTGTTGCTGAGCGGTTTGCTGGGCTTGATTACTTACGAAATGGTACGAACGCGTGAACCGATGTATCATGGGAAATCCTTCCGCGCGTGGCTGGAAAAAGCCACTGCTGCAGGTCCGATGTCCGTGGCAGATACCAACTGCGTGCAGGCGCTTCAGCAGTTCGGAGCCACCACTGTTCCTACGTTATTGGAAATGGTGAGAGTTACAGATTCGCCCCTCAAACACGCTTGGATAAACTTGGTGCGTGCGCAATCACTGATTTCCGTCCATCTCCACACCGCAGATGAATATCACGACATGGCGTGTTTCGGATTTTACGCACTCGGGCCGGTGGGGAAAGAAGCCGTGCCGGAGTTACTTGCGTTACTCGACGGAACCAACCAGGACGTCAGCGCAGTCGCCATCACCTGTCTGGGTAATATTGGACCCGAAGCAAATTCCGCAGTTCCCCACCTGATTCGTTTCATGAATGATCCGGACAGAATTGTGCGATTTGGCACAACGGTGACGCTGTCAAGAATCCACATGAGGCCAGAACTGGTAGTGCCAGTTCTCGTCACAAACCTGTCGCCCACGAATGCAATCCTGCCAACAACCATTAATGCGCTGGCCGCTTTCGGCGAAGCCGCTAAGCCTGCCGTCCCAATTCTTCTGACGTTGTTGAACCAGGAGAACGATTATGTGCGCGAAGCCACCACCAATGCCCTGAAAGCCATTGATCCAGAGGCCGCGGCGAAAGCGGGCGTGGAGTGATCCAAACTCCTGCTCAGAACGATAAAATCTTGAACAGGCGATGTACTCCGGCGTGGTTTCCTGGCCCGTCTCTGGCGGAGCACTTCCCACCGCAAGCAAGATCAGAAGCCCTAAGGCCACAACAATAGGCCACCGAACACCGGCAATTCGCCCAGACCCAGCGCTCACCTCATACACGGGGATGACCATGCCGGAATCAATATCGCGCGGACCTTGCCAGGATGCTGGCCACTCAGCACCGTAGCCAAACCCAAGGATAATCCGGGCCAGCTCCTTGCGGGGGCGCTGGTATTGATCCCGCGCGAACGGCTCATCCACGACCTGAAGACAATGCACGATCATCCAAATCGTCGAGCCTTCCGGACCATCCAACGGGGTGCCATCGGTTTCGAAGCTGGACACCAGCAGCCCAGTTTCTTTGTGGACGAACCAAAAAATGTTGTCCCTTTTTTCTCGCCGTGTCGGTTAATGAGGTGAAGATGCATGTTGCTTTGCCCATGAACGAGCATGAATTGCTTCACGCGTATGTGGAGGCGGGTTCCGAAGCAGCGTTTACCGAACTGACCGCCCGGTACACGGATTTGGTCTATTCTTCCGCTATGCGGCAGGTGCAATCGCCGCAATTAGCGGAAGAGGTGACTCAATCGGTATTCTTGGCGCTCGCCTGCAAGGCCTCCCGACTGCGGCGCGAGGTCGTTCTTTCGGGCTGGCTCTTGCGCGCGACCCGATACCTGGCCATGGATATTCAAAAAGCCGAGTGGCGCCGTCAGAAACGCGAACAGATAGCCGCGGCCATGGCCGAACCGGTCAGGTTGCCGGAGGAGGCTCCCGTGTGGCAAAGCGCCCTCCCAATCCTTGACGAGGCGTTGGACCGGCTGCGTCAATGTGATCGCCAGGCACTAGCGCTCCGGTTCTTTGAGAAGAAGGGTTTCGATGAAGTGGGCCGGATTCTGGGCATCAGCGAAGATGCCGCCAAGAAGCGGGTCGGACGCGCCGTCGAGCGGTTGCGCCGCGGCTTGTTACGCCGCAAGGTAATCCTCTCGGCTTTAGCGCTGACCGGTGGCTTGGCTGCCGAGTCCGTCAAAGCCGCCCCTGTCTGGTTGGCCGCGCGGGCGGCCCGCACGGCTTTGAGCAGCGTGGCGGCAGCTGAAGCCGCGGGCCTCGGCTCGTGGCTGGCCGGCACCTGGCACAAGAGCCTCAGCCAAGGTGTGGCTTGGTGCGTGGTGGCTCTGCTCATTCCCTGCGCGTGGCAATCAGCCCGTCTGGCAAGTGCCCGCGCGGAAGAGAGTCGCCTCGAGGCCATGCTCGCCACGCTGGCCGGACAGCAGGCCGACTTGGCGCGTGAGCAGGTGCAAGTCCAAAGGCGACTCCGGCGGGCCAGCAACAACCTGGCCCGACTTGAAAAGCCGCTCACGCTCGCAAGCGGGTTGATGGCTTCCTCTGGTTTCACGAACCTGGACCCGCGCCTGTTCCACTGGGACGAGGCTGCGGATTACGTGCGTTTGCCCAAGGCCGTGATGCGCTGGGTGAGCTTCGACGCTAAGGACTCGCGCCCCGGCGTTGGTAGTGGCCCGGACCCGGCCCCCGCGCTGGACCGCGAAACGGGCGAGGTTTCCTCCGCTCTCATGGGCGCGCTGGGGTTGAGCCAGGCCGAACAAGATACTCTCAACAGCTTCTGTCGCTCGAGTTTGACGGCTTGGCACGGCTTTAGCGCCTCGCGCAGTTTTCTGACCAACGCCCAGGCCCTGGACTTCGCGCACCAGGAATATGTGCCCCTCAACGCGGATAGCCGGGCCTGGCTAGCCCCGGCACTTTCGGAAGAAGGCGGCGTCTGGCGCAAGCAATTGGAAGAGTCGCTGGCCGGGTTTGTGGGTGCCGAGCGGGCCCGCATTTTACTCCAACAGGCAACCGACGACGGTAGCACGGGGCAGTGTTTCGACGGTTTTGGCACGCAGCAAGTCATCTGGGCAGTCACCCCGTTGACCAACGGCAACGTCTATCTGTGTTTCCGTCGAACCGTGGACGGAAACCTGGTCCGCGGAAGCACGGGAACGGAGGTGCCGCTTACCGCCGCCCTCAGTCCTTATTACCCCGGATGGCGCTCCGACCCGAATGGCCGGATGAACGGTCACCCGGTTTGGACGGCTTTCCACCAGCCTGTGCCGGAGGCCCTAACGACCTACTTGCGACAGTGGCAGGCAGAACGCGCGACTGCAGATGACGAGCCCCAATCTCCATCGGACGCCGGGAATGAAAGGCAGTAGCGCTAATCGCAAAGGACCTATGAAATCCAGGATCCTCCTCAGCTTTCTCCTCTGCGTAGGGATTTCGGCCGGGTTTGCCGCATGGCAGCAGCAGGCACTGGCGCGTGTCCAGGCATCGATCGTCGCCTTGTCTAGCCGCTTGCTGCAAGCCCGGTCGGGCTTGGATGCCGGCAGGCTCTTGCTTGAACAAGACGAGGGCCGGCTACGCGAACTGGAGAGGGCGATTGACGAGGCCGGGAGCTCCCGCCGCGCGGCCCTGGCGGATTCATCTCCTCTCCCAACTCCCGAACAGGAAGGTTGGTGGCCGACTAATCGGCCTTATTTCTACCTCCGCAAAGACCTCCTGCCCATGGCGCGACTGGGCGATTACGCCCTGACCCCTGAAGTCCTGTCCTCGGAAATGAAGGCGCTGCTACTGGCCAGCGGCAATACCGGAATTCAAAGCAAACTTTCCATGGTGAGTTTCGACGCGGGGTTCAACCAGGGTGATGGGGCCACCCTTGAACTCCATCCGCAAATCGCGCTGCTTCTGGGGATGAGCCCTGAGGAACACGGGAGGGTGAACGAACTCTGCTCAGCCCTCAAAGAGGAGGTGCGCCGCATCGAGGCCACCTGCGTGCAGCCCGTTGAGCCGCCAGCGACCAACAATGCGCCGTATGGGGCGGCGGTTGTCGCACGCATGCCGGAGTTAACTTCGGAAGTGGCTCCTCTGGTGGAGCGCTGGGGTCAGGCGCTGGAAGGGTTGCTGGGTCAGGGCAGGGCTGAGTTGCTTCGCAGGTATGCCGAGGATTATTTTAACCAATATGAAGACGGCTTGGGGGCCCTGCCGCGGGAGTTCATTTACAAGGCCCCTTACAACCTTTGGGTGCGCTACACCGAGAAGCCCGAGGCAGGCGGATTCCAGCACGAGAACGGCTCTTTCTGGGCCTCCTACGCACCAGGTGTAGAATGGCAATACAGTCACCTCTTCGGCGCCGGGGCGCCATGCGAGTTCAAACAGGCGCCCTGAAACCCGACCACCGTTCTGCAGACTATTGGGATCCAGAACGATTGTTCCGGGGCGGTGTCTAAATAGGTGAACGACAGACGCTGTGTATCCGGAAACGCATCTGCTGGCCAGTTGGGTCATCGGAGCCAAGGCAACCGATAACGCGCGCGATTGCCGTTTGGTAGCACTTGCAGGAATTTTACCCGATGCGGACGGTCTGGGATTGTTGGTGGATGGAGCTACCCGGGCTCTAGGTTGGAAAAAGACCTTCTTTTACGAGCACTATCACCATTACCTTCTGCACGGAGCTTTTGGAGCCCTGCTGATCACCGGATTCCTGGTATTGTTCGCCCAAAGGAAATGGCGTGTGGCACTGCTTTGCCTGGCTGTCTTTCACCTTCACCTACTGTGCGACTTTGTCGGCTCGCGCGGCCCTGACCCTGTCGATTTATGGCCGCTTTTCTATTTCGGTCCGTTCACCAAAGACCCGATGTGGATCTGGAAAGGACAACTGCCGCTGGACGCATGGCCAAATCGACTGCTGACGGTCGGCCTTTTCGTCTGGGCCTTGTGGCTGGCGGTGCAGTTGGGTTACTCCTTCGTCGGAGTTTTCAGCCGACGGCTGGATCGGGTCTTTGTTGATGTGCTGCGAAAATGGCGCGGCCAGTTGGCCGTCAGGATGTCATCGCCTTCGCCATAGAAAGGCATCATTTCTTTTTCCGGTTGCGGCCAGCACGCGGCGGCACCGATTTATTGCGTTCTACTGGGGTATGTTCGAGACCGAGCCAGACCGTTGGCCCACCAAAACGGTTTTGTGGTTGCCCATCGTCAACGGCTCGGCTGTCTAACCAAGAACCTCGTAACTTT
>DATGLT010000427.1:0-9669 GCA_035294005.1 Verrucomicrobiia bacterium | reverse complement strand
CAAGAATGAGTGGATTGCGTTTCATCTTTAAAATTACTTTTGGTTCGGGGACGGCACCTTCATGTTGAGCAAGTCGCGCGCAATGGACTCTTGCAGGTCAAACACGATGACGTCGTGGGTATTGGTCGTGAGCATCAGGTATTTGCGGGCGCTGGCGGTGGAACGGGCGAACGCGTTCAGATACGCCCTGCGCACGTAAACTGAGGGCGCCGCCTGGAAGGCCGGGATCTGGTTTGTAAACAGGCCCGCTTTTGCCATCGCGCCCACCCGTTTGGAAACTGCGTCTGATTCGGCTGCGTCAACCACAGTGGTGGCCTGGGCGACGGAAAGGGCGTTGGTCTTGATCTCATCGGCGCGCGCGCCGAGAATTTTGGCTTCGGCCAGCTGGGTCGCCGCTACTACCTTTTCGTAGTCGGGAGCCACTTTTACCGGGGGGTGAACGTCCTGCAGCCCCACTTCGATGACCCGCGCGCCTAAGCCATGCGAATCGGCCGCGGCCTGGATCCGTCGGGCCAGTTCCTGTGACGCTTCCAATCGTCCCGCCGACATCAGTTCGGACAAATCGACGCCGGCAAGGAACCGGACGATTTCTCTCGTGCCCAGGTCCTGCAACAGCGACGGGGCATCTTCGTTGTTATACGCCCAGTGTTCCACGTTGGTGATCTGGTACAGCACCGGAATGCTTCCCGTGATCAAGCTGACCGGAGGAGTGCGTTTGCCGCCAACCTGGTTTGTTACTCCGACATCAGCCGGCTCGTGGTTTGCCACCAGGAAATTCTCCTCGTCCTTTTTCGTGTGGGCGACCGTCCAAAGAACCGCGCGTTCGTTTTCATTTTCCTGGTCCTCGGACGCGCCGACCTCAAAGCTTTGAATCTGCTCGGTTCGAAACCGGTAAATGCGGTCGATCGGCCACGGCCACTTCAAGTGCGGACCCGGTCCCAGCACCGGCCTGCCCTCGGCGGGTTTCCCGAAATGTTCCAGTAAAGCCTGTTCGCCGGGTTCCACGACCACCATGCCGGTCGAAAGAACCAGCAGGAGCACCTGCAACGGCAGCAGCCACACCAGCGCCCGTTCGAAAAACCGGTAAAACCACGTCTCCGAGACTTTGAATCCGAATTGGTAATCGATGGCCTGGGCCGCGGTTGTAATCAGCCCCTCGGGTTGCCCCAGCAAACCGACCAGCCTGCCGTCATAGAGCGGCCGGCTGACCTTGCCTTTGACACGCGGACGATAAATCTCGAGGACCAACGCCACCAGTGTTTCGATCGCCATCAGCGCCAGCAGCCCGCACATGACGCGCGCGACATACAAATCCGCGCGCCCAAAACGGGCCTGGACTGCGATGATCCCCGCCCCGACGATCGCGCACAGGAACGCGTTCAGAAGCAGATAACTCGCGCTGGGCCGCAGCAACCGCTGGTTTTCCAGCCGCGCATAGGTGGACGAAAACCTTCCCAGCAGAAACAAAACCAGCGCCGTGACGAAAAAGATGAACATCCCCGCCATCGGCTGTTTCAGGTTCGTGCTGATCGTGCTGCCCGAAAGCCATTTCCAGAAGAAATACGCGCCGCCGGCTTCCGCCAGGCACAGAATGACCGTGAAAATAGGAACAAAAAATCGCTCGAACTGTTCCCGGGACCGCTGCGCCGGAAAAACCTCGGCGTCGCGCGATTCAAAAAGCGCCGAATCGCCATGGGTGCGCGCCAGTTCGTCGAATTCCAGTTTTTCGAGCTTCTCGCTTTGCTCGAGCCGCATCTGGAACCAGCTCACGGCGGCTACCAGCGTGCCCAGGGCCAGGAACAGCACGCTGACGATGCCCGCCAGCGAATTGGTGTAGCGGGCCACAATAAAAGCGGCCACTCCCGCGATCAGCGAGATTACCAGGTTGACCAGTCCGTTTTTTTGTACGTTTCGTTCCATCGAAATTCAGAGCGGCTCATATGCCGCCGGCTTTAATTCAGTTCGCGGTCCTCGAATAACGCCACCGCTATGGCCAGGGCCGCTCCCACATACCCGATCATATATGCAAAGGCTTTCCCAAGGTAGCTCAAGGGCACAGCGCCCTTGTCCGTGTTCAAAGCGTCGGCGAGCCAAAAAAGCTGCCAATTCGGCGTCAGCGTGTAAAGGATGGATGCCCACCATTCGCCCCCCATCCCCGCGCGCGACAGGCGCGCTTTGTCTTCGGGCGTGATTTTCTGGCGCTCGCTTGCCTCCACGATTCCATTCTTATCCTCGTCGTACTTGGCCACCAGTTCCTTCAGCAGCGCTTTTTGGCCCAGGGTCCATCTCGAGCTGGCCACTTCCCCCTGCAAATCGTAGCGCCAGACCGGTTCCGCCCGGCGGCCAAATAAATAATCGGACATGATCCCGAGAAGAAAAATTGCCGAGCAAATCGCCAGCGTTGGAATCATGTCGAACCGTGTGGAACATGCCAGCGCCAGTCCGGCCAGAATCCATAAGGCGAACAAAACCAGGATACCCGCCGGAACCATCCGCCAATCCACGCCGGTGGCGAAGGCCTGCGCGGTGCCGTGCTTGTCGTAGAAGTTGATCACGATGAACGCCACGCTCGTCATCAGCACCACGCAAAACACCGCATCCGACACAAACGGGCGCCTCAGGAAAAAGTTGCTGAACCCCCCGAGGGAATACGCAATCACCAGGGACGCCGCGAAAATCCCCACCGCGAAAAGGTCGGTGGATCCATAAGCGTCAAAGGCCATTCGGCTGGCCAGGAGCGCCGAAAGCAGGTTCACATACGTGAGCACCGCCAGGGCAACGGTCAACCCCAGGTACTTGGCCAGCACAAATTGCGCGCGGCCCACCGGCTTGGAAAGCACTGCCAGCGCCGTCCCGGTCCGTATCTCGCGCGCCAGCGACGCCGAAGCGCTCAACACCGCTCCAAAAAGCCCTGCCAGCAGCATCGTCGCCAGCGTGCTGTCCTTGACTAGTTTCGGTTCATCCCCGAAGGCGAAGTAAAACGGGGTCGCCAAAAAGATTTCAAACACCGCCGAACTGGTCATGAGCAGCAGAAAGATGGGCTGCCGAACCAGCTCCATGAAAGCATTGGTGGCGATGGTAATGAACTGTCGCATCGAACTAATCCGTCAAGCGTGGCAGGATATCGACTGAATGCATGAATGCAATTCCATAATGCATTAGGTTTGACATCATGAGCCAACCTGCGCCGGCTTGGAACTGTGCGTCTCACCGCACAGCCCCTCGGGCTCAGGGGCCTCGTTTCGGAGAAGAAGGAAGCTCACGCTAAGCCGCAAAGACGCAAAGTTTTTTGTGCGAAACGCCAGCCAAGCTCTTGACGCACCTTGGTTACCAGATCCGCGACCCCTGCCAATTTCCTTGTCCCTCATCTTTGCGTCTTGGCGTCTTAGCATGAGACTAAATCAGCATTCCTTCGCCCCGGCGGCCGACTTTTGACAAAGCACGCGTCCACATAGTACTCTGAATTTCCGGCCAATCAGCCGGCAACTTGAACAACTGTACCATTCGCGAGGCCACCACGGCGGACCTGCCCGCCGTGCGAGAATTGTTTCTCGAATATGCCGCCTCTCTGGAAATCAGTCTCTGTTTTCAAAACTTCGAAGAGGAACTGGCCACGCTTCCCGGTAAATACGGCCCCCCTGGCGGCTGCATTCTGTTGGGACTTGACGCCGCTGCGCCGGCAGGGTGCGTCGCCTTGCGCCCAATCCAGGACGGTATCTGCGAAATGAAGCGGCTTTACGTGCGCCCGCAGTGGCGTCGCGGCGGGATCGGGCGCCTGCTCGCATCCAACATTATTTCGCGCGCTCAACAGGCCGGCTACGATACTATGCGCCTCGACACACTGGCCTCCCTGCAGCCCGCCATCGACCTGTACCATTCGCTCGGATTCAGAAAAATCGGTCCGTATAACGACAACCCCAGCCCGATTGCCGTCTTTATGGAGCTTTCGCTAAAGCCCGCCGTGCCGGCGGTAAGGAACTCGATGAGCAAGGCGTCATGACAACCTCAAAACCCCAAATTCCGGGCGCTGCTAACGGCCGTGTTCCTGCCCGGTGGCGGGCCGATATCCAGCACGTGCTCATCACGCGCGCCGATATCGCCCGTCGTGTGCGAGTCATGGCCCGCGACATCCAGCGCGATTTCACGGGCACTGACCTGGTTGTCGTCTCGCTTCTCAACGGCACAGTGATGTTCCTGGCCGATCTCGTGCGGAACTTGCCCCTCCCGTTGCGCCTGGATTTCATCGGCGTGTCCAGTTATCGCGCCAGGACCAACTCCGGCGAGTTGGTGTTTACCAAAAACCTGAGATTGGACGTCCATTCCCGTGATGTGCTCCTGGTGGACGATATCCTCGATACCGGCAACACGATGTCCCGCGTGCTCGAGACGCTGGCGGCGTCGGCCCCGCGCCGCGTGCGCGTGTGTGTGTTGCTGGACAAGCCGTCCAGGCGAATTCAGCCCGTGCGCGCGGATTACGTGGGGTTCGAAATCCCCGACGTCTTTGTGGTCGGGTACGGTCTCGATTTCGCCGAGCGCTACCGCAACCTCCCCTTCGTCGGCGTGCTGCACCCGCGGCTTTATTCGGAACTCCAGCCGCCGGGGGAAGGTTCCGGGCATTCCTCGCCTTGAGCTCAATGGCATTGGCGTCATGGCAGCTCCCGAAACTCAAATCAGGGTGACGGTAAATTTCTTTTCCTTTTTTAAAGAGCTCACCGGCTGCGCGGTATGGGCCCATTCGGTTCCCGCGGGCACTACGCTGGCCCAACTCGTGGATCTTGCCGGGACGCGCTTCCCGCGTGTGGAGCCGATGAAACGGTCGATGCTCGTCGCGGTCGGGGTCGAATACCAGGAACGCTGGTACGTGCTCAAAGACAAAGACGAAGTGTCGCTCTTCCCGCCCGTCCAGGGAGGATAAGTCATCCATGCCGATCCAGCGACAACTCGTGCTGACCACGGAACGGATCGACGAAGCCGCGCTGCTGGGCCGGCGCGCCTTTTCTCCAGGCATGGGCGCTGTCGTCTATTTCCTCGGCGTTGTTCGCGAAATGGAAAACGACGCGCCGATCCGGGCGATCGAATACGAGGCCTTTCACAAAATGGCCGAGCACCAATTCAACCTGCTGTTTGATGAAATGGCGAAACGATGGCCCGTCGAGAGCGTCCGGTTGGTCCACCGCCTCGGCATCGTCCCGGTGAATGAACCCTCGCTCTGGGTGGAAGTCACCGCCCCGCACCGCGCCGAAGCCTTCGCCGCATGCCAATGGCTCATTGACCAAATGAAGCAAGTGGTCCCTATCTGGAAGAAGCCGGTTCCGGTTTGACCCTCAATTAAATGGTGGGCGCCGGGGGATTCGAACCCCTGACCGGTCCTGGTGCTCGAACAAAGCCACAATTTCCTGAGGTCGTGTCAATCTGCCACGAGGAACCGGAGGCATTTTTGCTCGATTCTTCTTAGCTCGCCTGGCGAATCGCGAAGGAACTCAAGACCAGATTCGGCGCGCGCGAGGCTAAAAGCGAACGGCAGCCGGGGATTGCCGACTGCCGTTGTAGAGGAGAATTGCGATTACTTACAACAATTTGGCGTTGCTCCACTCGCGCAGATGTGCACCGCAACCGTGTGCGCCGCTTTGCCCTGGCCGGCCGTCAGGAGCCTTGTGTCGCAGGTTGGACAGGTGTGCCGATTCACAAGTGCGGTTTTGACTCCGGCACCTTTGCTGGACACGAACTTCACTTCTTTTGTCACGTCCTGGCACGTGGCACAATCATGAGATTTCGCGGGCGCCGCAGCCATGGCGTCCGTGGAAGGGGCTTGCTTCATGAGCCGCTGGGCGCCTTTGATCTGTTCAGCGGGAACCGAGAAGGCGACGAGGGCGAGCGCGGCGAAGGTTCCGGTAAGAATGTTCTTGAGGATAGTTAATTTCATACAATGTTCAATTTTGACGCCGCTTGGGAACCATTCCCGTCGGCTACCTCATAATACGCCGCAGGATGATAAACCCCTGAGAATGAATAAAACTTCTTTTTGTCCTCCGGTAATACTTGTTCCAAGTCACTCGATCCTGGCCCCGTTTTACCACTTTAGCGCCGCGCCGGTTCGGCACCGCGCGCACTGGCGCGGGCATTGATGATGATGAATTGTTGTTGGAGGATCAGCCCTCCGGCCCGAACATCGCCCGGTTCGACCGGGCTGACGAGCGACGCCGGCTTTTTGCGGCGAGCAATGAGATTGGTGGGCGCTGAGGGATTCGAACCCCCGACCTACTCGGTGTAAACGAGACGCGCTAGCCACTGCGCCAAGCGCCCACTGAAATTCAAACGCGACAGCACGCTAGTCCACACGACCACATGTGTAAGCGCAAAAATCGCTCTTGAAACCTGACGTGGAACGCCCCTGCGTGCAAGAAAAATGAAGTCTCGACGCGGCGGACAAAACCCGGACTCGCTCACCCTTGGCGCTTATTTGCTTTTGGCGATGGGCAACAGGTGCTCAATCGCAAATCGCTGACGCAGCAACGTGGCTGACTCCTCTCTCGATAGCCAAGCTGGGAAAGTGGGTTACACATTTCACTCAAGGCGACCGGATGCGGTAGAACCGACTGGGATAGTTTGTCCACTGAGGATCGCTGAAGTAGAACGAGCCACCGGTGGGTACGGTCTGCACCGGCTGCCACGCTGGGTTGACCAGGTCCGTGGTGCCTTCAACCACAAAAGGCAAGTTCGTCGCCGAGGAGGCCAGGAAACCGAACCTGTTGGTGCGCAGGCCGAAACTGGGGTTGGTGGTCAGGATAAGTGGATTGGTGGTTGTCCAGGGCGCAGTGGGACGATTATTATCCCCAAACCAGGCACCCCATCCAGTTGTTCCCGGCAGGTAATAGACTGTCAGGTTGTTGTCATCCTCGAACGTGTTCGGGTTGGCGGCTGGGGCGTTTCCTTGAAACAAAGCGCTCACCAGGCTGGGGCATCCGGCAAAAGCATAGCCAAAACCGATTCCAATGCTGGTGACGTTCTTGCCGATTGTGACGGCGGTGAGGTTGGTGCAGCCGTGGAACGCAAAATCGCCAATGCTGGTAACGCTGTCGGGCACGGTGACCCTGATCAGGCTGGAGCAGTCTTGGAACGCGCCAAAACCGATGTGCGCAACGCCATTTCCGATTGTGATGTTGCTTAGGCCAGTGCAGTACCAGAACGTGCCAGCACCACCACCTTTCCACAAAGATCCATCCTCGATATTGGTGACGCTGTTGGGGATGGTAACGCTGGTCACGCTAGTGCGGTATTGGAACGCGTCACCCGTGATGCTGGTGACCGGCAGGCCGTCAATGGCGCCAGGGATGGTTATGGCACCACCAGGTCCTGTGTAACCCGTGATGGTGATCGTGCCATTGGTGTTGGTATAAGCAAAGTCCAGCGCCTGCGCTTCGGCACTCAGCATGAGCGACAGCACCACGGATGCTCCGGTCGCACAGCACTGCCTTCTCCCTCGGATGAGCATTGTTATGCCAGAGAAACTTTTCATACAGGATCCTTTCTTGCGTAACAATCGCGCTGAGTTGCGCCGGGCCACAGACGCCGAATTCGCGGACAAGCCTCCGTCCCGGCGTCCACTCCACCGCGTTCGTTAAGCGTGCGGGCCCTCATTTGCTCGGCGTGACAGTGGAAAGACCATTGGTGCCCGTCGCTGAGAAACTTGAAATGTTGTTAACCCCAGTGACACGCGACGCTCGCGCCTTAAATCTAGGAATAGGCGGGAGGAGGCATGCCGCTAGGAGCAACGCGATGACTGCAACCAGAATCCCCCAGACCGCGTTTTTGCTTTTCATATTTGGGATCGGAAATATCCGATGTGTGATGCCAGCTTTACGTCCATACCTATAGACACCCAAACGTGCCATTTTTGTTCATTTAAAATGCTGCCGAATGGAGCGGTTTGTGAATAACGCGGCCGTAATTCGTAGTTGTGGGGCCTTGCAGCTTTGATCCGCCGTGGCCATATCCACAGCTCTCGTGTGTTTACAGGACCGGCTTCCATCTGGGGCAATACGACGCGCCGAACCGTTGCAATTACGGGAGGTTGTTCCGTCAAAATATTGGAGGGTTTGGTATTCCACCTTGGATTTGAATGGCGAGCAATGCAACGGGAGGTAGTTTCCACCCATTGATCATCTTAAATCCGGGCGGTATTATTTCTACGTGAGCAAAGCGTTTACCCGTGAATCTGATGACGCGAGTGGTGACGAAATCGCACCGCTCCGAACTGACGTTCCCACTGGGGCGACGCGTTACATCACAAGGGATGGCGCCGACCGGTTGAGACAACAGGCGAATGCCCTCCTCCAAGAGAAACGGACCCTGGTGAGTGGAGGACGCGCCGGTGGCATCGACACCACTGCAAGAGTTCGACGGATCGAAGCAGCCATTCAGCGGCTTGAGCAAGTTTTGGATTCGGTGATCATTGCCGAACCACCGGCTGATTCTGGCAAGGTCGGATTCGGGGCTTCAGTCCGGATTCGTGATCAGCAGGGCGAGGAAGAGACCTACCAGATTGTGGGACCGGACGAGGCTGAACCCGCACAAGGGCGAATCAGTTCGATTTCACCCCTGGCACAGGCCCTGATGAACAGCAAAGCGGGCGATACCGTGCGTTTCAAATCTCCGGCGGGCGAACAGGAGTTAACCATTCTCACCCTGCGTTACTGATGGTTGATGGCTAGGTTACTGTATGAATTGTTCCTCATTTGCGGCCACGATAAGATTCGCAGTCTGACCCCCGAGCACGTGCCGGGCCATGCTGGGTGGGTGTCAGCTACGGTATCTGGTTCAACCGGCGGACGACCAAAGCCGACTGCAAGTCGGCGCCCCGGCGGTAGCCGGATACACTACATCCCGGAGCGCCGACTTAAAGTCGGCTTAAACCGCAGGACCACCCTTAGCGCCACGAACCATGCAAAACCGGCCGAATCTAGATCGCGCAAAGTCGGCCTTCCATCCTATAGTTGGGCGATGCAGTCATTTCTTGGCAACGATTGCGCATGGCTCGTCATTACGATAAAGCTGAGGATTCAGCCCGACCCCCAGCGGCTTTACGACACACCTGACAGGAATCAGTTCGGGAAAGGCTTTTGCGGTACGAACGGTAACGGGAAGCAGCTTCCGATGCCACAGGTCCCAATCGAACAGATAGAAATCATACTCGTTCGTGTTAACCGTCACCTTAACAGCCGAATGCGGAGCGTGATGGTAAACGACATCGCACCAGGTACCGTGATGCCAATACTGGGAAACGTAATTGCTGCCGGAGTGAACGCGAAGCAACTCGCTTACCCGGGTGCCGTCAGAGGTTCGTGTGTGTTCCGCCAACTACAGTGAGGCCCAGAAGGGAAACTCGCACTCCAGCGCGGCAGCCAGCCACAGGGCAACCGCCACAACCGTTACCCCAACAGCCGAAAGGATTACGATTCTCTTCATCAGGCTCACGCCGGCCAACGATCCGGCTCTCTCGCACCGGGCCACTGGCTCAGGAATGAAAGCTGCGCGTAAACCGGCGTCGCGAGCAGCAAGGGGTCAGCCGACGAGTGCATGTCTCTTCCTGCCGATAAAGTTTAACACTGCCATAACGACCGCGGCAACGAAAGCGAGAATGAGCGGTGACACCGGCTCGAACACGAGAAT
>DATGLT010000426.1:0-5198 GCA_035294005.1 Verrucomicrobiia bacterium | reverse complement strand
CGTCGGCCTGATTCTAATCATCTCGGTTCCGTCAATGTTGATCGCATTCCTGAAGCTGAGGAAACGGAATCTTGGACCGATCCTGGACGCAAACGGCTGGGCGGTAAATGCCAGAGCAAGGATCAACGTGCCGTTCGGAGGGTCACTTACTCACGTCGCAGTGCTGCCGCCGGATTCGCAACGGGACATTGTGGATCCATTTGCGGAAAAGAAGCGGCCCTGGGGGCTTTACATCACCTTGCTGGGGATACTGCTCGTCGCCCTCGGTTGGGCGCTCGGGAAATTCGATTCCGTCCTGCCCGACGACTTCACCAGCTCAAAGGTGCTCCACAAGAAACAAGCCGCTGAAAAGGCCGCCGATAAGAAGCAGGATTCAGCGACCCTCCCGGGCACCAACTCCGCCGCGCCTGCGGCGAAGTAGCCCTGGTTACTTGTTTTCGAAGAGACTTGGCGCAACCTGTCGCGCCAGGTCCTGGCAGCGGCCGAGTATCTCCGATGCCGATTCGCTCTGGAGCGCGAACTCGGCCAGGCTTTTTGCCTCGCTGAGTTTTAGCCTGCGGATAAGGAACTTGACGGGGGCAACCAGGGGCGGGGCGGCGCTCAACTCGTCCACGCCAAGCCCCAATAACAGCGGCGCAAAAACAGGATCGCTGGCCATTTCGCCGCAAACGCTCACCCACACATTGTGGCGGTGAGCTGCCTCCACCGTCGCTTTGATCAGCCGCACGATAGCCGGATGAGTTGGCTCATACAAATGGGCGATCTTTTCGTTCATACGGTCGACGGCCAGGGAGTACTGAATCAAATCGTTTGTCCCAATGCTGAAAAACCGGAGGCGCTTGGCTAAGGAGTCAGCCACGATGACGGCAGACGGGGTCTCGATCATTGCCCCAATCTCCATTTTCTCGTCGAAGGGAACACCTTCCGAGCGCAATTCGGATTTGAACTGCTCGACCAGCGCGTTGGCCTGGTTAAGCTCGTCCAGCCCCGAGATCATCGGGTACATCATCTTTACATTCCCGTCTGCGCTGGCGCGCAAAATCGCCCTGAGTTGATCCCGAAATATATCCTGCTCCTGCAGGCAAAACCGAATGGCCCGCCATCCGAGAAAGGGATTCATCTCCCGGGGCAGCGGCAGATGGGCCAGGAATTTATCGCCGCCAAGGTCCAGGGTGCGAATGACCAGGGGCAAAGGTTTTAAAGCCACCGCCGCTTCACGATAAGCCTGGTACTGCTGCTCCTCACTGGGAGGCACTTCGCGATTGATGAAAAGGTACTCCGTCCGGAACAGGCCAACCCCTTCCGCGCCGGCCGTCCGCACCGCCTCGGCATCTTTGGGGCTCTCGATATTCGCCGAGAGCATGACGCGCTGGCCGTCCAGAGTGACGGCAGGCTTGAGCTGGGTGTCGCGCAGCTTTTCCTCAAGCGTCGCCTGCTTTTTCTCCAGCTGCCCGTACTCGAAAAGCGTCTGGTCGGTCGGGTTAAGAATGATGGTTCCATTGAACCCATCCAGCAACGCGTATTGACCCGATTCGACTTTCGAACTGACATCCTTCAACCCTACGATTGCCGGTATTCGCATCGAACGGGCCATGATGGCGGTGTGGGAGGTCTTGCTGCCGACATCGGTGCCAAAGCCCAGGACGTTGCGTTTGTCCAACTGTGCAGTGTTGGACGGGGTGAGATCGTGACTGACAATGATACTGGGCTCCTTGATGTGCCGCAGATCCACTTCGTCCTGCAATCCCAACAGGTTATTTAAGACCCGGGTCGTCACATCCCGCATGTCGGTGGCCCGTTCCCGCAGGTAATCGTCTTCGATAGCGGCGAGTGTGGCCGCATACCGCTCGGCAACGGTATGAAAGGCGAATTCGGCATTGACCTTTTGGGTCTGGATCGTGCGAATCACCTCGTCAAGTAACGTGCGGTCTTCCAGCACCAGCAAGTGGGCGTCGAAAATACTCCCTTCAGCCGCTCCCATGCCCTCGCTGACCCTGCGCTGGACCTCTAAAATTTGATGGCGGGTCTGCACCAGGCTCTTCTCGAGCCGGTTGATTTCCTCTTGCAACTGCTGCTCGCTTAAATTCCGTTGGCCGATGTTGGGCCGGCTGCGCCCAATCACAAGAATCCGGCCGCGGCAGACCCCGGCTGACACCGGTATTCCCCGGAAGACCAGCTCTCCCTTTTGCGACGGTTCAGCCATGCGTAAGCTTTAGCTAATGCGATGAACGTTGAAAAGCAATTCTTCTCGACCCACTTTCGGCTTGCCTCAGCGGAGCGCTTTTTCGTTCACTGATCCCCATACACTGCGCCCCTTGCCCATGAAACAGCGAAACCTAACTACCCGCCATGGCCTGATGGCTGGAGGCAATTGGATCATCGATCAAGTCAAGATGATCGACGTCTATCCTCAACTCGAACAACTGAGCAATATCCGCAGCCAATCCCAGGGCACCGGCGGAGCCGCGTACAACGTGCTGATGGGCCTGGCGAAATCCGGGGTCCCGTTCCCGCTCATGGCGGCGGGTATGGTCGGCGAGGATACCCTCGGTGAACTGATCGTTGCGGACTGCAAGAAATACGGAATCGACGCCCGCCACCTTGGCACAACCTCCAAAGCGCCTACTTCCTACACCGACGTGATGACCGAGCAAGGCAATGGGCGCCGCACCTTTTTTCATGCGCGGGGAGCCAATGCGTTGTGGCAAGGCGCAGACCTGGATTTCAATCGCTGCAAGGCGCGCATTTTCCACCTCGGCTACCTTCTGCTCCTGGATTCGCTGGATGAGCCTGACGCCAAATACGGGACCAAAGCAGCGCGGCTTCTGGCCGCTGCCCAGCACGCCGGCATAAAAACAAGCGTGGACGTGGTCAGCGAGGATGGCGACCGGTTTGCCAGGATTGTTAATCCGGCTTTGAAGCACGTTGATTACTGCATCCTAAATGAGCTCGAGGCAGGCAAGACCACCGGGTTCAATGTGCGCCAGGCAGACGGTAAACTGGATTGCGTCGCCCTTCGACATGCGGCGGGCGCGCTTTTGCAACAGGGCGTTCGCGAAGTCGTGGTGATTCATTTCCCTGAAGGCGCCTTTGCCCGCACCCGCACGGGAGAGGATTATTGGCAATCCTCGCTGAAGCTGCCGCCGGATTACATCCGGGGAACCGCGGGAGCCGGGGACGCCTTCTGCGCGGGCGTCCTGCTCGGATTGCACGAGGGTTGGGACCTGCAGCAGTGCCTGTTCACAGGGGTGTGCATCGCAACGGCTTCACTGTCGGATGCGACCTGCACAAACGGGATCAAAAGCTTGAAGGGATCTCTGGCACTGCCAAAGAAATACAAGCCACGCCCCTCTTTGCAGCCTGCGGACTAGGTCATGGCAGGAACCGCCCGTCAGGCGCGCTCCATGTATTTGCCGGTGCGCGTGTCGATCTTGATCTTCTCGCCAGTCTTAATGAAGAGCGGCGCCTGCACGGTAATGCCGGTTTCCATCACCACAGGTTTCTGGACGTTGTTGGCTGAATCGCCTCGTATTCCTTCCGGCGCGTCGGACACCGTCAAAACCACACTGGAGGGCAACTCAATCGAAACGGCCTTGTCTTCCACAAACGTGACAGTGACTTGCGCGTTTTCGACAAGATAGCTTTTGGCATCACCGACCAACTCAGCGGTCAACGTCACTGTCTCGTACGTTTCAGGATCTGAAAACACGAAATCTACGCCGTCCTTGTAGCTGAATTCCATTTTCTTGGTCATCATCGGCACGACGTCAATTTTCTCAGTGGAGCTGAACCGGACATCGGACGAGCGGCCGGAGCGGATGCTACGCAAGGTGGCTTGCACGAACGCGCGCAAATTGCCTGGCGTGCGGTGCTGGCTGTCCAGGACCACGCAGATGTCACCGTTATAATTAATCGCCATGCCACGGCGTAGATCGTTTGCTGTTGCCATATCTCTGTTAAGTCAAATGTGCCCCGCCGACTCTCTCAACGGGAGCCGGGGAAGATAGCCAAGCAGTACTGAAAAGCAAGCCGGCTTTTTGACGAAACGGCGCGCAACGGATGGAGTCGGCAACTCGACTCAAAAAAGTGAGGAGTGCGGGCAGCACGGTCGAGGATCGCTCAGCTCATTTTGCCCGCTTCCGAGACGCGGACGAACTGCAGCCCGGAGCGCTGACTTGAAGTCGGCTTAAACCGCAGGACAATCCAACCCCGCGAATTATGCAAAACCCGTCGAACCTGGATACCCCAAAACCAGTCTTCCATCCGGTAGTTACTCAATCTGTGGTCGGACGACCAAAGCCGACTGAAAGTCGGGCGCTCCGGCGGCCGCGCCGGCCGCGGCCGGACGCATTTGGAATGCGCCGGGCCCGCTGGCATCTGAGCCGTTCCCTCCAGAACCCTTAGGTTCATCAATGACTCTTCTCCAGGCTTGCCCCCCGCTCAAGTGGGGTCTACCTACAAATTCGGCACGGGTGGGATCAAGTCGTTGACAGCCGATCGGAACGGACCTCCAGATTTCAGACAGGAACGCTGGGCAATCGACGAAGCGTTATACACTTTCCGTCGCAGCAAACGGGATGAACTTGTTTGACCACTTACCTAATGCGTTCAATCAGGCGCGCCATTTGAAGCGCGGTTTGGGCGGCTTCGGCTCCTCGATTGTGAGTCCGGGAAAGGCAGCGCGCCCTGGCCTGGTCTTCATTCTCCAGCAGAAGAACTTCATGAATTACGGGAACCTCGTACTTGAGTTGGATTTCCATCAGTGCGCGGCTGACGGCTTCCCCGATGTGCGCGGCGTGCACGGTTTCGCCTCGAAGGATTACGCCCAGGCAAACGATCCCCGATAGATGAGCCGTGCCTGCCCGGCCGGAATGTTCCAAGGAACGGCGAGCGAGCCGGGTTGCAATCAATGGAATTTCGTACGCGCCGGGCACTCGGATCACCTGCGCTTGCGTGACACCGGCCCGTTTCAGCTCCGCCAGCGCCGCTCGAACCATGGCATCCACGTAGCGGGCGTTGTACTTGGACGCCACAATGGCGAAGGATGCTCCGGAAAGTTTGATGGCTTTCGATTTTGTGGCGTTGAGCATGGAAATTACGTCGGTTTTTACTGCCCCCCAGCGCCCCTCATCCTCGCTCAAAGCAAGTGCCCCAGTTTTCGGCGTTTGGTTTCAAGATAAAGCGCATTGTGGGGATTG
>DATGLT010000425.1:0-8788 GCA_035294005.1 Verrucomicrobiia bacterium | reverse complement strand
TGATCGGGCCGGAAGAGTGGCGCGTACGATCCCAAGAGACCCGGCTGGACCACTTCCCGCTGCCGTGACCTTTAGCACCGACTCCCATTTGTGCGCCATCATCGTCCCCCCGGACCAGGTGGAACTGGTTGATGCCGACTCCGGCGCCAAATTGGTCAATCTGCGGACACCTGAACCTCACCTGCTGGCGCGGGCGAGGTTTAGCCCAAACAGCCAGGTTTTGGCCGTCGCCAGTCTCGATCACTACGTCATTCTCTGGGACCTGGCCAAATTGCGCGGCAAACTCGGAGATCTGGGTTTGGATTGGTAAAAAATCGGTCGCGCGGCTGCAAGATTTTGACCCTTGCAGCGAATGAAGGAGGTGAACCCGTAGCCGTTCTATGCGCAAATTGATATTCAACGTTTCAAAGGTGAACTGGATGTTCGGTGATCCGCGACCAGAACTCTCGCGATTGCCGTTGCGTTCCCAGACCGTTTCAACCGCCTTTCTCAAGGGCATTGCTCTGGTGTTGGCGGCAGTGTCCTGCTGTTCTGATATGCGGGCGCAACTAATCGATCGAACACTGGCGCCCAACCCGTTAAAGGAAGGCATTGCCAAGTCGCTCACGGACGAAATCGGGGCCGGTCGCGGCGATACCATGACCCCAAACTCCTGTGCCTTTATCATCAATCGAGATCCGTTCCGAGCCATCCGCCGCGGTCGCCAGCTGTTCCAGCGCAAATTCACGCGCGCGGACGGCCAGGGACCCGTCGCCCAGGACGGCGTTGGCGATATCACGCAGGTGCCGGCGATTGGTGCCGGCCTGTCGGACAGCTGTGCCGGTTGCCATGGGCGGCCCAGGGGTTCGGCAGGGTTTGGCGGGGACGTCGTCACCCGCCCGGACAGTCGAGGCGCTCCGCACCTCTTCGGACTCGGATTGAAGGAGATGCTGGCCGATGAAATCACTGCGGATTTGCGCTCGATTCGTGCGGCTGCGCTGGCCCGCGCCAAAACCCGCAACCAACCCGTGGTTGTGCCGCTGTTCAGCAAAGGCATTCGGTACGGCTCTCTCGTCGCCAACCCGGATCGCAGTGTAGATACTTCCAATGTGGTTGGCGTCGACCCGGATCTCAGAGTTCGGCCGTTCTTTGCTCATGGCGGCAAAATCTCAATCCGTGAGTTTATTGTCGGGGCGCTCAATGACGAAATGGGTATGGCAGTGCACGATCCGGATTTGGCAACCGCCGCGACCGGAGGACAAGTGACAACCCCCGCAGGTTTTGTCATGGACGGAACCCAGGACTCTTATGCAACGCCTCCGTCCGGACCCAGTGAAGTCGATCCGGCAATCGTGGATTACCTTGAGTTTTATCTCCTGAATTATTTTAAGCCGGCAACGTACGAGCAAGACGACCGGACTGAACACGGGCTTGAGCTCATGCGGGCAATAGGGTGCTGCGCCTGCCACATACCTGATTTGCCCCTGGCTCGGGACCGGCGCGTTGCGGACGTCGAAACCACTTTTAATCCTCAGCAAGGCTCCTTTAACGGGTTGTACGCCGTAGCCACAGCGAAATTGAGCTCGGTCACCGACGCTACCGGTTTGCCCCCGCTCAAAAAACCTCTCCTCGGGTCGTTCCTGGTCAGGAACATCTTCACTGATTTTAAACGGCACGATCTGGGACCCAACTTTCACGAACGAAATTTCGATGGCACAGTTCAGAAACTATTCCTGACCACACCGCTCTGGGGGATTGGCACCAAGGCGCCTTACGGGCATGACGGGCGAAGCATCAACCTCACCGAAGTTATCTTGCGCCACGGAGGGGAAGCCCAGTATTCCGCAAGCAATTTCGACCGCCTGTCTTCCGCTCAGCGCGCCGACATCATTGCTTTCCTCGATTCATTGGTGCTCTTTCCGCCCGACGACACCGCTTCAAACTTGAGCCCCGCTAATTCGGCCGATCCGAACTACCCTCAATCGGGCCACGGGAGCATCAAATTAACCGTGCTCTTTAACAACCCATCTGACCCAGAATAAATCGAGTCGCGCGCGTTGTTCACGGTGTGTCTTCGTGCGCGGCCAATCGGCGGCCGAACTCAGGTTGCTTTCCAGGAGCGAGCGGCGCGAACCAGATCTCCCGCCTTCGAGAGGAACTGTCCCGGGTTCAAGGGTTGGATTGCTGCCGGGCCCAACACACGGGCCCGGGCGCCCCGTATCAGGAACGAAAGAAAATCGACCACGCCATCCCTGCCGAATAGGGAAGTCCTTTCGCCAACAGCACCGTCCAGAAGATTACCTGGCTTTGACGCGTCAGTCGCAGTCCGAACAGCAGGGCGAGCCAGAACACAGCGGCCACACCGAGCAGAGTGTTTACTGCGTGCAGAACCGCTGATAGCACGTAGGGAAGTCTCCAAAACGTACCTGGTACAAATGCGCTGGAAAACGCACTGATTCCGTAAAGAACGATTGCGAGCAGCACCGGCGCTCGGGCCTGTCGTTTTAGCATCTCCCACTGTGTGGTCACCAGCGTGTTGGCTCCCAGCGGCGTCGTCATCAGCAACTCCAGTTCGCCGGTTTGACGGGCCTGAACCAAAAAGCGGCTGGCAGCCCACGCCAACAGCGTTCCTTGCACCACCGCCTCAGCCAGGTTGAACACCGGAACCAGGCTGGGAATGAAGAAGCCCAAAGCTGCCACCCGCCCGAGTACTCCATAGAACAGCAATTCGGCGAAGCTTACCCCCGCGGCGATCCAGATTAGCGGCTTGAGGCTGCGTTGGCGTCCCAAAAGCCAGTGCAACGGCGTGGGCGCGGTCGAGAGGGTCCAGCTGTCCTTGCGCTTTGCGGGCTTGGGACGCAGTTCAGTACCGCATTCATAACAAAAGACAGCATCGACTTGGTTTTGCCGTCCGCAGTATGCGCATGGGATTTTTTCCAATGACCCCGAATCCTGGCAGAACCCGGGCCTCACCTCACCTTCAGCCGAGATCTTTTCGATGATCTTGCCTGAGGCCGGTTCACAGTCTCCACCTTGAGCTACGGTCCGCCCCAGTTCCCAAACCGAACCGAACAGAAATACCCAACTGATACACTGAAGCAGTCCAAGCGATAACCAGTATCGCCCCGGAGTGGCTCTGTATGGCACATGCCCGGCCAGGAACATTGCCGATAATGGGCTGGCCACGCCCAACCGCAACTTTGGGAAAATCCACTCGAGCAACGGCGGTCCGAGCACAACCCCCGCCAGGATCAGCACCGCCACCATTGCGGTCCGGAATCGCTCCGATCCCCGGGCAGACACCCATAACCCAATGCTTAAGGATAGGAAAACCGTGTCTAATAGAACCAGGAAGGTGCGGACGATTTCGCTTCCGCTCACTCCGCCGCTGAGCATTGGCAGCGCCATCAGCGGTCCGAAGGCGACCAGTCCAAGGATGGATGCCAGCCCGCTTGAGGCCAACTTGCCCAGCAACAGGTCCAGGTGCTTGACTCGGGTCAGCAGCAACAGACCCAAAGTGCCTTCGCGTCGTTCTGCGCTGAGAGAGTCGGCCGTCGAAAGACATGCCATGGCACTCAACACGAAAGCAAGGCTCGCCAAGCCGTTGAACAGGTTTGCGCCCGGTCTGCCCGCCCCAGCGAAGGAATCCTGCCACAGGAGCGGTGGCACGCAGACCAGGATCGCGGCGGCGGCTACCGAGAATCGTCCCCAGTACGTCACCTTCCGCCGAGCCAACACTCGCAATTCCCGCTCCAGGATCGGCCAGGAAGTCATGCTGCCGGGAGCATTCCACGGGCAGGAGGCGTCGAAAAGAAGGAACTGAAGCGCGAGGCCGACCGCAACGGGGCCTAAAGTAACTCGAGGCGTTGGCAATGAAAGGCCGGCTTCTTCCGGAAACATCCTGCTCAAAATGGGCAGGTACTTCAACCCGGCTGCGACTCAGGGCCCCACCAGAACACGATAGAACCTGGTCGCATTGGTCGGAGTGGGATCCACGATTTGGATGGGGCTTGTCAAGCTGTTGGTGACGTACAGCGTGTTCCATTGGCCGTTGGCGAGGCTGGTCGCAAATTGGATCGTGTAATTCTGTCCGGGCGCGCCGTTCATGGAAAACTGATATTTGCCCCCGGCGACAGTTCCGGTTCCGGTGAGGGTAGGGGCGCTTTCGGTGAAATTGAAAAAGTACTGGTTGGTCAAAGCGTCATAATAGCCCATGCGCACGGCCCCGATATTCTGCCAGGCAAACTGGTTCGCGGCAGGGTAAACAAAAGTGCTTGCCGGCGGGACAACCTCGGAATCCAGCGGATTACTCGACGGGTCGAACAGGTCGATTCGTGCCTGGGTAATGAACGACGGAAGTCCAGGCCATAAGCTTCCGGTGGAAGTCGTGTACGTCCAGCGAATCGCGGCAATCTGGCCGTTGGTCAGGGTTACCGTCGGCACCGGGATGGCCATATGGGAAAGGACTTGCGGATCCGGCACGCTGAACAGGTTCTGGCTATTGCGATAGGTCACCGTCCACGTGCCTCCCTGGGCGATGGCCGGGTTGCGGACGGCCGGCGAAAGGTAATACACATTTGTTCCGTCCTGCACGAGGCCGAAAGCCGGATCGGCCGGAGAATTGGTCAAACCTGATCCCGGGGGCCCGGTGAAGAAGACCGTGTTCACGGCCGGCGGATTGGTGTCATTAAACACATGAAACATCACCCGGTAGTTCTTTGCCGAAACCGGGTAGCTGACCGCGGGCGTGAGGTTGGGCCCAAACTCACCGATTACCCCGAAGTTCTGCCGGAAGAAAATCGTTCCTACGGGCTGTCCGCCCACAATAAAATTGGCCGTCTGGTTGCCGGCGGAAGTGTCAACATTTTGACTGGGCAGGGCGGGAAAGCCCCGTTGCGCCAGCCCCTGGCTGTCCACGCTCACAGACCATGAAGCCGGCAGTACCGGCATGGAAAAGTTTCCTGCCGAGTCGGTGGTCACACTCACGTTGTAATTGGTCCCGTTCACCATCGCGTTAGCATAAATGAAAATACCGGCAACTGGAGTATTGGTTACCGTTTGGATCTTGCCCGTGATCGTGCGCGTCGAGGTCACCGCAACATAGACGATATTCGAGATGTTCACGCCATCAATGACGCTCAGCGTCAGTTGCGGCCCCACGAGGTTCTGCGCCAACGCGGTTTGTGTATCCAATTCGAGAGTCCACATTCCGCCGCCCGCCGGCACCACGAAGCTGCCGTCCCCGGCGATCGGCACGCCCACGTTTTGGCCATTGGGTCCGAAGGCGAACATATTTCCACCGGTGATGGGTTGATTGTTTCCATTAAAGGCTTTGCCGGCCAAATACGCCGAGACTGGAGTCGCCAGCAGGTTGGTTTGCACTGCCTGTCCGGCCACAAGCGATAGTTGAACCTGCTGCGAGACGTAACTGGCGGGCAGACCCGCTCCGGGCCCGTCGACTCCAAAGTTCCATGTCGCCGGCAATACCGGTAAGAAATAATTTCCATTCGTGTCGGTGTAACAGGTGCTCTGATACAAATTCCCTGAATCACTGCCGTAAATTCTAACTCCTCCAAACGGGACGTTCTGGGCGGTTTTGAGCTGGCCGTAAATCATGGCCGTTGCTTTGGACAGCGTCACGCTAACCCCCGAAACGTTGGCGCTGACCGTCACGCTCTGTTTTCCTTGTGCGCGCAAATATCCGCCAAGCAAAGCCGAACCGTCTGACGGTTGGAGTTTCCATTGGCCGCTGATGATGGGCGCGCTGAAGACCCCCTGTGCGTCGCTGAAAAACGCGAGATAATCGTTATTGCCGGAGGTGGCAAAAAACTGGCAACCGGCGATGCCCGCGGCGCTGGACGCATCGGACACTTTGCCCGACAGGCTCAGGTTTGCGACGGATAGCGGCACCGAGACGTTCGTGTTGGCTCCGGAAATCGTGACCAACGGTGACGTGCCGAAGTTGCCGACGTATCCCGGTTTAAAGCCAATCACCTCGTACGTGCCATTCGTCACCGACAGCACAAAGTGGCCCGCTGCATCCGCGGTCGTTGCGCCGATGAATTCTGTGTCAGTGCCCACTTGCATCAGGACCGCCGCCCAGGCGAAGGGCAGGGCGCTGCCGCCGCTGGAAACAGTACCGGAAATCTGCTGAGAGAGACTCGCCTCGGTCACGGCGAATGTCTGTTGGACGGCGGAAAATCTTCCGGTCGGGCTCGAGAGTCGGAAGATTTGGTTTCCGGCTCCCCGGCTGAATTCCGGGCCGGACTGGAACAAAAGCCTGGCGGTAATCTGGCCGTTAACCGTGAGATCTTCGTCACCCGGGACAGCCTGGTTCTGCACGCCGCCAATCGAAGTGACCTGTCCATCGCTGAGGGCGAAGCTCTGCACCATAGGTTCGCCCGGGTCGATAATCCCATTTCCATTGGGATCCAGAAATCTCTCGACGAGCACGGATTCACCATTGGTCAGGCCGGTAATCTGCAACGTGATAGAGCCGGGATAAAGGTGAGGCACGGTGGCCGGCGATACCCCCAAAGTCGCCCCGCCTGCGTGCAACGCGCTTGCTGCTAAAATGCCCCAAAAGCGCGGAACCAGTCGACACTTGCGCAAAGCAATCAGTTTCATATGGCAAAAACAGGGCAACGGCCTGTTCTTTCAAAGCTTTCTCGCAATCGTTAAAAGCAGCCGTTGTACCAACTCTGGGGATGTGAGAGACTTATGAAAACTGGTTTGCGGCCTCCGGCCCGCAGGGATATGACCCGCGGGCCAAACCAAATGTGAAGAGCAGGCGAGCGATAGCCGGCGCCTCTTACGCAAGCTTGCGCCGGGCTCCTTTGATGTGGCCTTATTCGAACCTGGTCTCACCGCCCGGTGGCACCGGGTTGGGCACGCGGTTCTTCACGGGAGGAACCGTTTTCAGGTAGGCGTAAATGGATCTTAAATCGTCGTCGGTGAGGGTTGCCAGGCCTCGCCACGGCATCGGTGGGAGAAGGTCCCGACCGGCACCCATGTGTTTACCGGAGCGCATGGCCTTGATGAACATGTCTTCGGTCCAAATGCCCAGGCCGGTGTCTGGGTCAGGCGTGAGGTTAGCCGAATAGCTGATGCCCCAGGGCCCGGACCAGGCCGTGTCGCCCACTGTTACGGCAATCCATGGGCCGGGCGGCAATGAGGGTGGCTTGGGCAACTTTGCTGTTTCCGGATGCCCGGACAGGAAGCGCGTCATGTCCGGTTCCGGACCATGTGGGCCCATTTTGTGAGGGGTGTGGCAGTCGGTGCAAGTGCCGGCCGAAACCAGGTATGCGCCGCGGGCGACTTTGTCCGGTTGAGCTCGTTGCGGGGATTTAGCCGCAGCCAATATACCCGCGAGGGTTAGCCCGATGGCCGTTGTGAGAAGGATTTTTTTTGATAGCTTCATAGGTTTTTGGTTTGTTGTTTGTTAATTGGAAAGTGGATTGACGACGAGGGCACCGGCCGGCTTTAGGCGGTTACCCGGCGCACATACTCAACAAAATTGTGCCAGCCCGAAGCGGCATGCAGAACTATGTTTAACTCGAGAATGAGAGTCAGGCCGCACAGCAAGGCGAGCAGGGCGAAGACGCGGTCTTCGCCGCAAGTGGGTTTGTGTGTCGGCAGGCGGACGCTGCCGCGCGCGGCTGCTAGAGACGGTTTTTCTTCCGAGCGGATCGATTTCCAGGCGCGAAGTTCGGCCTGGCGGAGCGCTTTGAGGTATTGCCGATTCTCCGGCACAACGGGGACGCGCAATGACGGGGCTGGGTTGAGTGCGGCCGCAACTTGCAAAGGTCGTTTTTGCGGCGAGAATAATTTGTTACCCAGTTGGTCATGGCCGGCGGCAGCGTCTCCGGCCGGAACGATGCACACACGCGAATTTGTTTCCATGCGCAAATGAGTAAGGCGTTTTCAGAGCGCGGTAAATGGACCGAAAGGTCCAGTGCGCCCGAGCCGGGCCGGGCGGAGAATGAGGGCATGTTTGAGTTGCTGTTCGAGCGCAGCCCCGATGCGATTTGGTTGATGGACCCGAAACAAATGATTTTCGTGGACTGCAACGACGCTGCGATCGAACTGCTGCGAGCCAAGGACCGGGCGCAATTGCTCGGGGTGCACCCCGCCGAACTCTCACCCTCCATTCAGCCTGACGGCCAGGACTCGCGCACGAAAGCGGCGGACATTACGGCCAGAACGCTGGCCCTGGGTACTCAACGCTTTGAATGGCTGGCCAGGCGCTTCGATGGCTCGGAGGTCCCGCTGGAGGTGGCCACCATTCCCATTCTGAGCCAGGGCCGCCAGTTGAACGTTGTAGTCGCTCGCGACATCACCGAACGAAAGCTGGCCGAACAAGCACTGCGCGAGAGTGAGCGAAAGTTCCGGCAAATTTTCGAGGCCAGCTCCGATAGCCTCCTGATTCTGGACCCGGAAACGCTCCGGTGCGTGGACTGCAACGCGGCGGCGGCGCGCATGGGAGCCTATGGAGACAAACAATGGCTGATTGGCCGTACCATTTTCGATCTGTCGCCCGAGCGGCAGCCGGACGGCCGCGCAACCGCGGAGGCCACCCGTGAGTTGGTCGGCCGCGTGTTGCACGAGGGTCCCCAGAGGATCGAATGGACGGGCACACGCTCCGACGGCACAGACCTGCCGCTTGAGGTGGTGCTCACGCAAATTTGTTGGGGCGACCGCACGTTCCTGGTCTCCGCAGCGCGGGACATCACCGAACGCAAGCGCGCCGAACAGGAAATCCGGGAATTGAATCAAAGCCTGGAACGGCGGATTGCTGAACGGACCATCG
>DATGLT010000424.1:0-16785 GCA_035294005.1 Verrucomicrobiia bacterium | reverse complement strand
TCGGCAACTTTGAAATCAAGGTCGAAGAGATTGATGGGATGCGGGTTTCACGGTTGAAGGTGACTCGAGCCAATAAGCCCGCTGGTCCCTGAAGTTCAAAATGCTCGGCCGGAGCGCGGTCCGGAGGGATCCGCTGGTCTTTCAGTTGCTTAGCTTGATTGACAGGTCCCTGGCCCGGCAGCAACTCATCCTGTGGCGCGCTCAGGTTGGCGAGTCCTCGACCCGACCAATGCCGCTGCTGCGACGATCAGCATCTGTCCAATCGTAAAGGCCCAAGCCGTCCTCAGGTGACGCGTCCATTGACCGATCAGCAGCAAAAGGCTTAACAACTCCCATAGTATCAGGGGCTGCAGCGACGGTGGCGGAGGCGGGCCCGGGCTTTTGCTAATGAGAGCGGGAGTCACAAACAGAAGAATAATGGCAGCGGTTGCGGCGCAAGCGATGAAATTGACCCACGGCGCTCCGAACCAGTCGGAATGGATTTTGGTGGGTTGCCAGGACCAAAACTGTTTCACCTGTGTCGCGAAGGGCTCGAGGCTAAACTGAAACACGGCGACGAGCACTGCCGCCACGCCAATCACCCAAAAACCGTAATAGGCTGCACGACGATGCCGTCTCAACCCTAACCGCGCGACGCCGCGGCTGTTGAGAAGGACAACAACCCAGATGAACGGGGCCGACCATGGTAAACCTTGAACGATAAATCTTCCGGAATTTCCGGCATTATAAACGATCGGGCCGAACGGCACCGCAGCGATCGCGCTGAGCCATTCTGCAGCGGCGCCCGCAAGACCTGCGACACCCGCCGCAAGGATGACATTTTGCGCGGGCAATTGCCTAACCAGCGATGCCATCGTCGCCGCCACGGCCAGGAAAAGCGTAAGACAATCCATTGTGTGCGCCCGCCTGAATATTTGGACTCCCCAAACCATTTCGGCGCACTGAAAACACACGGCCGCGGCCAGCAACGCCAGCAGAATCCATTGCACCGTTCCCTGCCATCCTCGGAACGGGTCTCGCGGGCGGACCGGAATGTGTTTGAGTTCCACGCGACGCATCGGCGCGCGGATTGTGAGGCCGCCACGCCTGCGTTTCACGCCTTTTCCCTTGTCCGCTGGCCCCGGAACTGCTTCTTTGGGTCACCGTTCCGCACAAGCTTTGTTATGACACTTGACCAGGCCAAAAAACTCATCGTCGAATGCGCTCGCCTGATGGATGCGCAGTACCAAAAAACGGTCTTTGACGAATGGGCCATCATCTCGCTGGGAGACGCCAAAGGCCGGCTGATCTCCTACATTGGGCCGCGAAAAGCCGGGTTTCAGAACAATTTCCTGGTTGATGCCGGCGCGCTTCGAACCAGTTTGCTGGGCGGCAAAATGAATATCGGCGATTTCGAGTTCGCCAGGCACGGCGTGGGGACCGGCTTTGAATCGTTCCTGGTGCTTGGACAGGGACTGTTCCTGATCTGCAACAATACCGTCCAATCTATGGACTCGATAACGCAGGACCCGCGCTGGCTCGCTGCCCAGGTTCCGTTCGCGGAATTGGCCGATAAGTTCCGGGCAGACCCGTTGGTGCTATAACCGGGTGGTTTGCGCAATCTGGGCTGGCTCGCTGACTCAGCCTTGCTGCGGCAAGCCTTTGTATAGAAACAGACCGTAAGCCGCGGTCAGGATCCAACCTACAAACCGCGGCAGGCGCCCAAAAAAGGCAATCATCACAAAATGGACGCACGCCGACACGAGCAGGATGTACATACCGGTCTCAAAGAAGGCAGGGGTTTGAATCGGTCGATAGAGCGCGTAAATCCCAATGCACAGCGGGATGCAAATGTGGCCGTCGCCCGCTTGCGACGTGTAAACCACTTCGGGATTGCCGCGTCGCGCGTAATAGAATGCCAAAACCCCGTTCGGCACCACCATGAGCCAACCGCTGAGCCAGCCCAGGTACTTCGCGCTGATAAATCCCGTATGGATCTTGCCAATCCAATCCACCAACCAATCCGTGCTGACATAAGTGGCATAGGCACCCAGCCCGAGTAATGCCAGGTCCACGGGGAGCATCCAGCCGAAAGACCTGTTCTTGCGCACGTTGCTCTTCAACACCTCGAAGACATGAATGCATTGCCAGAAAATGAAGGACGCGATCAGCGCCAGGCCGTCTGAAAAATTAATTTGGTGGTCGCGTGACAGAGCCCAGGTGGTCCCTGTAAAAAACAGGACCGCGGCCAGTGTCAGCAAAGTCGAAAGCCGGTTCAGCTTGTGCTCTTGCACCTCTTTTTGCTTCTGCTTTTTTGACCCTTTTTGAGCTTTCGCCGGCTCCCGGTTCATTCCCCAGATTGCGACCGGCAATCCAATGAGAAGTGTCAGGTTGGTCACGTTATTAACGAGACAATTGGTCAGCACTTCGGTTCCGGAACCGCCTTTTGCGCCTACCACGAAGGCAAAGATTAAATTGCCGATGCCCGAGCAGTAAGGCATCACCAGCGTTCCCAGGACGGTGCCTTCCAGGCCGCCTGCATTGAGGGCCTCCAAACGCCAGATCATCAGGAACGACGCGGCCAGGAAGAGCAGCAAAAACAGCCATGGAGCCCATGCGCCGGACGCCGCCATCCATTTTACAAGCCCGTTCAATGTTGAGAGGCGGCCGCCACAAGCTTCGTCACAATGTCACCGTCCGAAACTCCAAAGATCTTCAGAATCTTGTGCCGTGAGGTGTGGCCTTTTATCAAGGCGATCCTGTTGCGCCCGCACCCTAGGGTTTCCGAGAGAAATCGTAAAAGCGCTTCATTGGCTGCCGCGTCGACCGGTGGCGCCGTAACTTTTATCCGGAGTTCGTTTCCCAATGCCTCGCCGACCTGGTTGACCGACGCCCTCGGCTGGACCTTGACGGAGAGTAAAACGCCGTCGTTCTGGACGCGGAGGTACGGTGGTTTCATCGAGATAAGTGCTGGCTCAAAAACAAACAGGCGCTTACGATATCGTCTCGACGATTTATGAGCAATCCAAACGAGTCCTCTTGCAATGGCTGGCGCCCTCGGCTGCTCTTGTTTCTCGGCCTGGTGGCGTTCGCGGGTTGCGCTGCCCACCCGTCGAGTCCCAGTCCGACCAGCGGGGCGTCTTCGACGACCCCGGCCAGGGCCTCGTCACCGGGCGCTCCCGCTTCTCCGGGTGCTCAAGAGGTCGATTCCTTCAAGAAGTTAGCCGAAATTCCACCAACTTCTTTCGAAGGCGAAGGTTGGCGGCCTCTCTTCGATCGGACAACACTCGCAGGGTGGAAAGAAACGCCCTTCTCAGGCCACGGGCAAATCGAAGTTCGCGACGGGCTGATCGTTGCGCGGATGGGTGACCCGTTTACGGGCATCAATTGGACCAACGATTTTCCCAAAATGAACTACGAGATTGCACTGGATGCAATGCGCGTGAACGGGGCTGATTTTTTCTGTGGGCTGACTGTCCCGGTCCAGGACTCTTTCTGCAGTTTAATCGTGGGTGGCTGGGGCGGTGCCTTGGTGGGCATCTCGAGCCTGGATGGGATGGATGCCTCTGAAAATGAAACCACCAAGTACGTCACCTTCACCCAGAACCGCTGGTACCGAATTCGGTTGCGTGTGACGCACGATCGCCTCGAAGCCTGGATTGACCAGGAAAAACTGATCGACGTTGTCACCGAAGGAAAACGAATTTCATTGCGGCCCGGTGAAATCGAGGAGTCCAAGCCGTTGGGGCTTGCTTGCTGGCAAACCGGCGCAGCGTGGCGCCAGATTCAGGTCAGGGAGGTCGATCAACCAGCCGACAAGCCCAGGAAACAATTTTAGATTCGTACTCGAGACTGCGCCGGATCGGCTTTACCGAAGAATGCTCGCCACATTGCGAATCAAGAATCTGGCCCTGGTTGAGGATTTGACCCTGGAATTACAGCCGGGGTACAACGTTATCACCGGGGAGACCGGCGCCGGCAAATCCATTCTGATAGGCGCCCTTTCGCTGATTCTCGGCGAGCGAGCGGATCGAACACTGATTCGCGGCGGCAGTGACACCTGCAGCGTCGAAGCCTGTTTCGATGTCAGCCGCCTCAAAGCGCCTCTTGCGGAGTTGATCGACAGCAACGGTTTGGAGCCGTGCGATGAGGGCCAGCTCATCATCAAGAGAGTATTCGGGTCCTCCGGTTCCAACCGCCAGTTTGTCAACGGCTCTCCCGCGTCACTTACCGTGCTGTCTCGAATAGGAGAGTGGCTGGTTGATATTCATGGACCGCACGATCATCAGTCCCTGCTTCACCCTGCGCGGCAGTTGGCCATTCTCGATTCCTATGGCGGGCTGGAAGGATTGCGCGGCGACTTCGGCGCCCTGGTCCGGCGCCGTGTTGAACTCCAGCGGGAAAAAACCGGCTTGGTAGTCGATGAACGCACCTACCTCCAGCAGTTGGAACTTCTCCGATTCCAGACCGGCGAGATTTCCGCAGCGAGGTTGCAACCCGGCGAAGATGCGGACGTGGAACAGCAGTATCGCCGGGCAAGCAATTCGGCGCGTCTCCTGCAATTAAGCCAGTCGGCAATCGAGGCTATTGCCGAGGGCGAGCCTTGCCTGCTGGGCCAGGCCGGTCAACTCGGCCGCACCTTGCAGGATTTGCTTAAACTCGACCCGACCGCCCACGAACTGACCCAGTTGCACGAACAAGCAGTCTCGCTCTTGAAAGAATTGCAGGCCGGCGTTGCTCATTACGCGGATAAGGTCGACGTGGACCCCGCCCGCCTGCGCGAACTCGAAGAGCGGCTGAACTTGCTCCAGGGACTCAAACGCAAATATGGGCCTGGTCTCGATGAAGTAATCGCCTTTGGCGAAGAAGCGCGCAACCAACTCTCCAGGCTCGAACAGCGCGATGCCGAACTGGGGCGGCTCAACAGCGAATTGGAGAAATTGGACGCGCAGCTTTGGGCGTCAGCAGAGGGCCTCTCCTCCAGGCGCCGGCAGATTATTCCCCAATTGGCTCGCGGCGTGAGCCGGCAACTGGCCGACCTGGGTTTTAAGCAAAGCCGCTTTGATGTGTCCCTGCACACGCTCTCGAGGGACCAATTCAAGGAATCTCTTGCTCATGCCGGCTCGAATGGGGCCGATTCGGTTGAATTTCAATTTGCCCCGAACCCGGGCGAACCCATCCGGCCGCTGCGAGCCATCGCTTCTTCTGGAGAATTGGCCCGGGTCATGTTGGCATTGAAAACTGTTCTGGCGGCGCAGGACCAGGTGCCGGTCCTGGTTTTTGATGAAGTGGATGCAAATGTGGGGGGAGAAACCGCTCGAACTGTGGGCCAAAAGATGGGCCAGATCGCCAAATCCCGGCAGGTGCTCTGTATCACGCATCTGCCTCAGGTGGCCGCCCCCGCTTCAGCGCATTTCATGGTCAAAAAAGAAGTGCGCTCGGGAAGGACTTTTTCCGAGATCGTGCCGCTCGACGGCAAGGAGAGGGTCACCGAATTGGCGCGAATGCTGGGCGGCCAATCTGAAGCCGCCCGCAAGCATGCCCAGGCGATGCTTGCCGGCTCTTAGGCGGCAACGTAACGGCCGTCGCTGCGAGGCGGAAAAAAGCCGCAAAAACGGTTCGAACCGGGCTTTCCCTCCGGAGCTTACGCGGCGGCTTGGAGCAGGGCGGGGCTTAAATATTGATCCTGCAGACCGCGCGCGGTTTCGACCAATTCGCGGTAGGAGAACGGTTTGATATGCAGTGACGTGGCCCCCAACTCCGCGGCTCGCGATAGTTCCTCCTCCGCTTCAACCCCTGTGAAAACCGCTACCGGGACATCTCTCAAATTCCGGTCCTCTCGGATTTGTTTCAGCAGTTCAAGACCATCCATTTTAGGCATGCGCAAATCCAAAAGGACCAGGGCCGGGCGGCCGATCCCCGTGCCTGAGCCGTCCATGTTTCTGAAACAATTCAATGCATTGCAGGAATCGTGGATTAACGCGATCGGGTTGGAGACTCCCACCTCCTTAAACGCTAGCTCCATGAGACAGGAGTAATCCACGTCGTCGTCGATAATTAGAATGTCATCCGTCTCTCGCACTTCAGTCTCCTCAATCCTCCCTGCTGAAAAACCTGGTATACCCTTTATCCATTCGAGCAATTTGAAACCTGGGGTGACAACCCCATAGTTCAAGTGGTAATACCCCCGTTATGTTGGAAATCCGGCGTCTGTGCCGGTCTATGTCTGATCATGTGCTGTTTCTGGTTGTTGAAGATAATGAGGATCATGTTCTCCTAATCGAGCGGGCTTTTGCAAAGTGCAAGGTTTTGAACCCCATCCAGGTTGTTCGGTCGGGTCAGGAGGCTGTTGATTACTTGTCCGGAAAGGGCCGGTATACAAATCGGGAGGAATTTCCTCTGCCTGGGCTCTTGTTGCTGGACCTCAAAATGCCGGGAATGGACGGCTTTGACGTCCTGCGGTGGATCCGGCAACAACCCGGCCTGAGGGCTTTGCGCGTCGTGGTTTTGACTTCCTCCAATGAAATTCGCGACGTCAACCTTGCTTACCAACTCGGGGCCAACTCTTTTTTAGTGAAACCCGCCGATTTTGACGACTTCGTGCGCGTGACCCAAGCCTTGCAGGGGTATTGGCTGTGGACAGACAAAGAACCCCAGGCCTTCAGGCCGCCCCGCCGCGGAGAGCCCCGCAACGGCGGGATGAGCGGAAAATCCGGTTCCAAATAAGAGCGAATGGCACGGCTCAGCCGGCCGCCTCTGTGCCAACTCTTTGAAATCAGGCTTATTTGCAGCAGCAATGGGTTTAATACCCCATAGCAGATTTACCCATTGTTGCTGAAACTATTCCCGCCTTTAAAACGTGTTGGCCGCCCGAACGAAATCTGTACCTCTTTCGGTTTTCCTATGGGCAGTCGCCATTTCGACGGGCCAGACCAAACCAGCTACTCATCCATGAAAAAAGAAGCGATCTCCACTCTTTCGAGCGAGTCCGCCGCACCTAAAATCCAGCACGCCCCCGCATCGCCCGGGGGGTCATCAGGCTCCGCCAAAAGGGACCGGTTAAGAGGCTCCGGGCAATCCGTTGCGACCAACGGCAAGAGCAATAATGGAGGCCCACGCGATGACGGCCAATCCGGCGGGCTCGACGCAAACCGTGTTCTGTCCGCGCTAATTGGACTTAAAAAAGGCGAGTTCGATGTGCGGCTGCCGGTCGGATGGACGGGTTTGGCGGGAAAAGTCGCGGATACTTTCAATGATCTCGCTGAAATGATGGCCGTCTCAACCGAAGAACTCAGCCGGATCAGCCGTGTGGTAGGCCAGGAAGGGCGAATCCAGGAACGGCTCACGGTCGGACACGTGACCGGGGCGTGGTCCAAGCGCGTTAGTTCTGTTAACACCCTCATCGACTGCCTGGCCCACCCAGTGAGCGAAACGGCGCGCGTCATTGGTGCCGTGGCCAAAGGCGACCTTTCTCAGAGCATGGCTTTGGAGATTGACGGCCGTAAACTCGAAGGCGAATTCCTGCGCACCGCCAAAACGGTCAATACGATGGTGAACCAGCTTGGCGCTTTTGCTTCCGAAGTGAACCGTGTGGCCCGCGAAGTCGGTACGGAAGGTAAACTTGGCGGCCAGGCCAAAGTTAAAGGTGTGGCCGGCACCTGGAAGGACCTGACGGACAACGTGAACCTGATGGCGTCGAACCTGACCTCCCAGGTCCGTAACATCGCCACAGTGACCACTGCCGTGGCCAACGGCGACCTGACAAAGAAAATTACGGTGGACGTTCGCGGCGAGTTCCTTGAACTCAAGGACACCATCAACACGATGGTTGACCAGTTGCGCTCGTTTGCATCTGAAGTGACCCGCGTGGCGCGCGAAGTCGGTACGGAAGGCAAACTGGGCGGTCAGGCCAAAGTCGAAGGCGTTTCCGGGACCTGGAAAGACCTTACTGACAACGTCAATTTCATGGCAGGCAACCTGACTTCCCAGGTCCGTAACATCGCTGCTGTGACCACTGCTGTGGCCAACGGCGACCTTTCCAAGAAGATCACCGTCGACGTCAAAGGTGAAATTCTTGAGCTCAAGAACACGATCAACACGATGGTCGACCAGCTTTCGTCGTTTGCGGCGGAAGTGACTCGCGTGGCCCGCGAAGTTGGCACGGAAGGAAAGCTGGGCGGCCAGGCCGAAGTCAAAGGCGTGGCCGGCACCTGGAAAGACCTGACCGACTCGGTCAACTCGATGGCGGGCAATCTTACGGCGCAGGTCCGCAACATTGCCGAAGTAACGACTGCCGTGGCCAACGGGGACTTGTCCAAAAAGATCACGGTCGACGTTAAAGGCGAAATTCTTCAGCTCAAAGACACCATCAACACCATGGTGGACCAACTGCGATCGTTCGCTTCGGAAGTCACGCGCGTGGCCCGCGAGGTCGGCACCGAGGGCAAACTGGGCGGCCAGGCGGACGTCAAAGGCGTGGCCGGCACCTGGAAAGACCTGACCGACAACGTGAATTTCATGGCCAGCAACCTGACGGTCCAACTCCGGGACGTGTCCAAGGTGGCCACGGCCATTGCAAACGGCGACCTGACCCAGAAAATCACGGTCGACGTCCGGGGTGAGATTCTTCAAATCAAAAACGTCATCAACACGATGGTCGACCAGCTCTCGTCGTTTGCGGCGGAAGTGACGCGCGTGGCGCGTGAAGTCGGCACCGAGGGCAAACTGGGTGGGCAGGCCGAGGTCAAAGGCGTGGCCGGCACCTGGAAGGATTTGACCGACAACGTCAATTTCATGGCGGGTAACCTGACCTCTCAGGTCCGTAACATCGCGGAAGTGACGACTGCGGTGGCGAATGGGAATCTCTCCAAGAAAATCACGGTCAATGTTCGTGGTGAAATTCTCGAACTGAAGAACACGATCAACACGATGGTTGACCAGCTCTCGTCGTTTGCGGCGGAAGTGACGCGCGTAGCGCGCGAAGTCGGCACCGAAGGCAAGCTGGGTGGCCAGGCCGAAGTCAAAGGCGTGGCAGGCACCTGGAAAGACTTGACCGACTCAGTCAATTCCATGGCCGGCAACTTGACCGCACAGGTCCGTAACATCGCCGAAGTGACCACCGCGGTGGCTAATGGCGACCTTTCCAAGAAGATCACCGTCGACGTCAAAGGTGAAATTCTCGAGCTCAAGAACACCATTAACACGATGGTGGACCAACTCCGGTCATTTGCTTCGGAAGTGACGCGCGTGGCCCGCGAGGTCGGCACCGAGGGTAAACTCGGCGGCCAGGCGGAAGTCAAAGGCGTGGCCGGCACGTGGAAAGATCTGACGGACTCGGTCAATTCGATGGCGGGAAATCTGACCGCCCAGGTGCGAAATATCGCCGATGTAACGACCGCGGTGGCCAACGGCGATCTTTCCAAGAAGATCACGGTCGACGTCAAAGGCGAAATCCTGCAGTTGAAGGACACGATCAATACGATGGTCGATCAGCTCCGTTCGTTCGCCGCGGAAGTCACCCGCGTAGCGCGCGAAGTGGGTACCGAAGGCAAGCTGGGCGGGCAAGCACAGGTCCGCGGCGTAGCCGGGACGTGGAAAGACTTGACCGATTCCGTGAATTCCATGGCCTCGAACCTGACTGCCCAGGTGCGTAACATCGCGGAAGTGACCACGGCCGTGGCCAACGGGGATCTCTCCAAGAAGATCACGGTCGATGTTCGTGGCGAAATCCTGCAGCTCAAGGACACGATTAACACGATGGTGGACCAACTGTCGTCGTTTGCCGCCGAAGTGACTCGCGTGGCGCGCGAAGTCGGCACCGAAGGCAAGCTGGGCGGGCAGGCCGAAGTTCGTGGTGTGGCCGGGACGTGGAAAGACCTGACCGACTCGGTCAATTCGATGGCCTCGAACCTGACCGGCCAAGTCCGTAACATTGCCGCCGTCACCACGGCGGTGGCCAACGGCGACCTTTCCAAGAAGATCACCGTCGACGTCAAAGGCGAAATCCTCGAGCTCAAGAACACCGTCAACACGATGGTCGACCAACTGTCGTCGTTTGCCGCCGAAGTGACTCGTGTGGCGCGCGAAGTCGGCACCGAAGGCAAACTGGGTGGCCAGGCGGAAGTCAAAGGCGTCGCGGGCACGTGGAAAGACCTGACCGACTCGGTCAACTCGATGGCCTCGAACCTCACCGGCCAGGTGCGTAATATCGCGGCCGTGACCACTGCGGTGGCCAATGGCGACCTCTCAAAGAAGATCACCGTCGATGTCAAAGGCGAAATTCTCGAGCTGAAAGACACGATCAACACGATGGTCGACCAGCTGCGTTCGTTTGCTTCGGAAGTGACGCGTGTGGCGCGCGAAGTCGGCAGCGAAGGCAAACTGGGCGGACAGGCGGACGTTCGCGGCTTGGCTGGTGTCTGGAAGGACCTCACCGACAACGTCAATTTCATGGCCTCAAACCTCACCACGCAGGTTCGAAATATCGCCGCTGTGACCACGGCAGTGGCGAACGGCGACCTGACCAAGAAAATCACCGTCGACGTCAAAGGTGAGATTCTCGAGCTCAAGAACACGGTCAACATCATGGTCGACCAACTCTCCTCGTTTGCGGATGAGGTGACGCGCGTGGCTCGCGAGGTCGGCACGGAAGGAAAACTGGGTGGACAAGCCCAGGTCCGCGGGGTGTCGGGGACTTGGAAAGACCTGACCGACAATGTGAATTTCATGGCGTCCAACCTTACGAACCAGGTTCGTGGTATCGCCAAGGTTGTAACTGCCGTCGCCAACGGCGACCTTAAGCGCAAGCTGTTGGTGGAGGCCAAAGGCGAGATCGCCGAACTGGCCGATACCATTAACAGCATGATCGAGACTTTGGCCACATTTGCGGACCAAGTCACGACCGTGGCTCGCGAAGTGGGTGTCGAAGGCAAACTGGGCGGCCAGGCGAGCGTTCCCGGCGCAGCCGGCACCTGGAAAGACCTGACCGATAACGTCAATCAGCTTGCTGCGAATCTGACCACCCAGGTCCGCGCCATTGCTGACGTGGCGACCGCTGTGACCAAAGGCGATCTGACCCGATCAATCCAGGTCGATGCGAGCGGTGAAGTTGCGGCTCTCAAGGACAACATCAATGAGATGATTCGCAACCTCAAGGACACGACCATCAAAAACAACGACCAGGACTGGCTCAAGACCAACCTCGCTAAGTTCACCCGGATGCTCCAGGGCCAAAAGGACATGCTTACGGTCGGCAAACTGATCCTGTCGGAATTGGCGCCGGTTGTTTCGGCGCAGCACGGCGTGTTCTACGTCATGGAAGCGCCCAAGGAAGAACAGCCGGAGGATCACGATCACTCGAATGAGCCGTTCTTGAAGCTGCTGGCCAGCTACGCCTTCCGGTCGCGCAAGAACGTGGGCAACCGGTTCTCGTTAGGCGAGGGCCTGGTAGGCCAGGCAGCCCTGGAGAAGGAGCGCATCCTCATTACCAACGCCCCGGAAGATTATGTCCAAATTACCTCCGGACTGGGCCAGGCAAAGCCGACCAATATCATCGTGCTCCCTGTTCTGTTCGAAGGACAGGTCAAGGCCGTCATGGAACTCTCTTCATTCGAGCAGTTCAGCCCGATTCACCAGGCCTTCCTGGACCAGCTTGTCGAATCCATCGGCATCGTGCTCAACACGATCGAAGCCAATACCCGAACCGAAAACCTGCTCAAGCAATCCCAATCCCTGGCCAAGGAACTCCAAAGTCGCCAGGAAGAGTTGCAGCAGACCAACCTCGAATTGCAGGACAAGGCCAAATTGCTGGCCGAGCAGAATGCCGAAGTCGAACGCAAGAACGCCGAAGTCGAGCAGGCCCGCCAGGCGCTGGAAGAGAAAGCCGAGCAATTGGCTCTCACTTCGAAATACAAATCGGAATTCCTGGCCAACATGTCGCACGAGTTGCGCACGCCGCTCAACAGCTTGCTTATTCTGGCCGATCAGCTCGCGCTCAATGCCGAAGGAAACCTGCTCCCGAAACAGATCGAGTTCGCTCGCACCATTCATGCCTCGGGCAATGACTTGCTCAGCCTGATCAACGACATTCTCGACCTGTCCAAGATCGAGTCCGGAACGGTCACCGTCGACATCGCCGCGCTTCGGTTCCACGACCTGCACGATTATGTCGAGCGCACATTCAGGCACGTTGCCGACGCCAAGAGCCTGGACTTCAAGATTGAAATGGACCCGGATTTGCCCGGGAACATGTTCACCGATTCGCAGCGCCTCGAACAGGTCATCCGAAACCTGCTCTCCAACGCCTTCAAATTCACCGAGTCCGGCGGCGTGGTTCTCAGCATGGCCCAGGTCACCGAAGGTTGGAGCCCGGAAAACGAGGTTCTCAATCATGCCCGCTCGGTAATTGCATTCTCCGTCAGTGACACCGGCATTGGTATCCCGCCGGAAAAACAACAAATCATCTTCGAAGCCTTCCAACAGGCCGACGGCAGCACGAGCCGAAAATACGGCGGCACCGGGCTGGGTCTGGCCATTTCACGCGAAATTGCCAGGCTGCTCGGCGGGGAAATCCGCCTGGCCAGCGCCGTCGGCCAGGGCAGCACCTTCACGCTGTTCCTGCCGCAGACCCATGTTCCAATGCGCACGGTGCGCAAAGAAGTAAGCACTCCCCGGCCGCTGTCCATTCCGTTGGACAAGGAACTCCTCGGCGACGCTGTTCCTGCCCAGGCCCCGGAGTCCGGCGATCCGCTCGAGTTGGTCCTCGAGGACGATCGTGGGAGCATCGGCCCGTCGGACAAGGTGCTTCTCATCATTGAAGACGACGCGAATTACGCGCGCGTGTTGCTCGAAATGGCCCATGAAAAGGGCTTCAAAGGCATCGTCGCGCAACGTGGCGCCGCGGCCCTGACGATGGCGCGCGACCTCAAACCCGCGGCCGTGACCCTTGACTTGCATCTGCCGGATCTCGACGGCTGGCGTGTTCTAGACCGCCTCAAGGTCGATCTCGCCACCCGGCACATCCCGGTTCACATCATCAGCGTCGAGCAGGATGCTAGCCCGGCCTTGAGCCAGGGCGCCCTGGGTTTTGTGACAAAATCTGAAACCCGTGAGTCTTTGCAGCAGGCGTTTGACCAGTTGAAACAATTCGTCGACCGCCCGGTCAAGAACCTGCTCCTGGTCGAAGACGATGAAATCCAGACCATGAGCATTCGCGACCTGATCGGCAATGGCGACGTGAAGACCACGGTGGTTGGGTCCGGCAAAGAAGCTTTGGCCGCCATCGAGGGACAGCACTTCGATTGCATGGTGCTGGACCTTGGTTTGCCCGACATGTCGGGAACGGAATTGCTCGAGCAGATTAAGAAATCGTCCGGCTCTCGTTCATTGCCGGTGATCATCTACACCGCGCGCGAACTCCTGGAGGACGAAGCCTCGAAGCTCCAGACGCTGGCCGAATCCATCTTAATCAAGGACGCCCGCTCCCCCGAGCGGCTCCTGGACGAGACATCGCTGGTGTTGCACCGGAACGTTTCGCGCTTGCCCGATCGGCAACGCAAGATGCTCGAGATGCTGCATCAAGGAGTTCTCGAAGGCAAAAAGGTGCTGCTGGTCGACGACGACATCCGAAACATTTTCGCCATGACCAGCGTGCTCGAGCGCTTCAAGATGCGGGTCATCTCGGCCGAAAACGGCAAGGACGCCATCCAATTGTTGATGGATCAGACCGATATTGACATCGTGCTGATGGATATCATGCTCCCGACCATGGACGGCTACACGACCATTCGCGCGATCCGGGAAATCGCCGAGTTCAGGGACTTGCCGATCATCGCGGTCACGGCCAAGGCGATGAAAGGCGATCGTGAGAAGTGCATCGCCGCCGGGGCTTCCGACTACCTGTGCAAACCGGTTGAGCCGGAGCAGTTGCGGTCCACCCTCCGTCTTTGGCTCCATCACTGATCCGTATGGATCCAAAAAGCATCCTCCTCGAGCCGGCCAGTCCGCCGGCCCGGTTATCCGCCGGGTCGGTCAACGGATCCGCTCGAGTGGATGGCGAGGTCAAGGCCAACATCCTGATCGTGGATGATAGGCCGGACAAATTACTGGCCCTGGAAGCCGTGCTCACGGGCTTGCGCCAGAACCTGGTCCAGGCCCGCTCCGGCAAGGAGGCCCTGCGCCAATTGCTCAAGCGGGAATTTGCGGTCATCCTCCTGGATGTCTCGATGCCCTCGATGGACGGGTTCGAAACCGCGGCCCTGATCCGCCAGCGGCCCAGTTGCGAACACACTCCCATCATCTTCGTCACCTCGATCGGCAATTCCGAAAACCATATCGCCCGGGGTTATTCTCTCGGCGCGGTCGATTACCTCTTGACCCCGATCGTGCCGGAAGTGCTCCGCGCCAAAGTCTCGGTTTTCGTCGAACTTCACCGCCAAACCGAGCTCGTTAAAATTCAGGCGTAACAGCTCCGCCGCTTCGAGGAAACACGGTACAAACGCGAGCTGGCCGATTTCGCGGACCGCCTCGAAGTGGAGACCCGGCGCAACCGGTTCTTTACTCTCGCCCTGGATATGCTCGGCATCGCCGATTCCAATGGCCGGTTACTGCAACTCAACCCCTCCTGGGAATCTGTCCTGGGTTACTCCGAATCGGAGTTGAAGTCCATCTCGGGCCTGGACCTGGTCCATCCCAGTGACCGGGAAGCCATGGTCAAAAGGATGGAACACCTGAGGATAGGGGCCGGGCCCGCGCAACTGGAAGCCCGTTATCGCCACAAGGACGGGTCATACCGCTGGCTTTTGTGGAGCGCAGTCCCGTTCCCGGTCGAAAACCTGATTTACATTTTCGCTCGCGACATTACTCCGAGGAAGGAAGCGGAATGCAAGGTGGCTTCGCTCAACCGCGAGCTGGAGCAGCGGTTGGCCGCGCTGACGGCCATCAACGGTGAACTGGAGGCGTTCAACTATTCCATCGCACACGATCTGCGCACGCCGCTCCGTTCGATGAGCGGCTTCGCGAAGGCTTTGCTCGAAGACGAAAGCGCCAACCTCAGCTCGATGGGCCTGGAATACGCCACGCGGATCGCCCGTTCCGCTAATTACATGGACAATCTCCTGCTGGACATGCTGGCGTACAGCAGGCTTGCAGCCGCTGACATAAGGCCGGAACCGTTTTCTCTCGACGAGCCAATCGCTGAATTGCTGGGTTTGGTGGAAAAAGAAGTCCGCGATCGAAAGGTTAAGGTCGAAGTAAGGGCTCCGTTGGGAAGTGTCTTCGCGCATTTGCCGACGTTCAAGCAAGTCGCCACCAACCTTATCAGCAACAGCATCAAGTTCCTGTCACCGGATCGCGCGCCCTGCGTCACGATCTACACGACCAACGAGGGACAGTTCGTCAGGCTGTGGATCCAGGATAACGGTATTGGCATCGCCCCGGAGCACCACGACAAGATCTTCGGACTGTTCCAGCGGTTACACGATAACCAGACCTACCCCGGCACCGGGATCGGACTTGCCCTGGTTCGAAAAGGAGCCGAGCGCATGGGTGGGCGTGTCGGCGTGGAGTCGCGGCCCGGCATGGGGAGCCGATTCTGGGTAGATTTGCCGGCCCCGCAGCTTGCCCAAAATGGAAACTAAAATACTCCATGTTGAGGATAATCCCGACGATGTGGTCCTGACCGCCATGGCATTTCGGAAGGCCAGCGTCTCGGCCAGGCTGGAAGTCGCCACCGACGGCCACAAAGCCATATCCACCTTGTCCAACGCTGCGGCCAGTCCTCCTTCCTGTGTTCTGCTGGATATCAAGCTCCCAAGTATCTCGGGCCTCGAGGTTCTTTCCTGGATTCGAAAACAGCCCCAACTCAAACGCCTGCCGGTGATCATGCTCACGTCCTCCTTGTTGCCCGGCGACATCAACCAGGCCTACGATTTGGGCGCCAATTCATATCTGATCAAGCCCCCGAACCTCGAAACTCTCGTCGACCTGGCCAAGACCATCGATCACTACTGGCTGCGCACCAATACGCCGCCCTCGATGGTACCCTGAACCCGCAGGGTTCACGTCGAACGCGTCCCTAGATCAATTTGCGGCTCCTCGGAGGATCCCGAACCCGCAGGGTTCGCAGCGAGTAGCCGTGAGTCAGGCGACCAGGTCGCCTGACCCACGGAAAGCCGCCAAAATATTTTTGCATCCCGCCAGGGATGCCAGCACGCGGCAAAACCGCCGTTCCCGGTGCTGATTGAAATCTTCGGCGGCGTCATACCCCGTCCGCATTTTCCTGCACCCGTCCCGGGTGGTGCCTGATTTCTTTGGGGGGCCTACCGGGCGTCTCCGCTGCGCTACGACGGCCCCGCACTGGCTGCGAACCCTGCGGGTTCGGGATCCGTCGACGAGTCACAAATTCCTCAGAAACCCCTTTGCGGCTTAAGCTAATATTCCTTTAACCACCTGGCCCTCGACGTCGGTGAGCCTGAAATCGCGGCCCTGAAAACGGAACGTGAGTTTTTCGTGATTGAATCCCAGAAGATGCAAGATGGTTGCCTGCAGATCGTGAACCGGGACCTTGTCTTTGACGACGGAGAACCCCAGTTCGTCCGTCTCGCCGTACGTGAGGCCCGGGCGTATGCCGCCGCCTGCGAGGAACATCGAAAAGCAATCCGGATAATGATCGCGCCCGAGGATTTTTCCCGACGCGGTGCGGCCTTCGCGGAACGGGGTTCGGCCAAATTCACCGCCCCAGATGACCAGGGTCTCATCGAGTAAACCACGTTGGCGGAGGTCGCGGATGAGGGCCGAAACGGGCTTGTC